>CAMLLA010000076.1 GCA_946480525.1 uncultured Asticcacaulis sp.
GGTTCTGCGGACGGTACAGCGTTTCACGCGGCGACAGCAGGTTCAGTTCGCGCAGCAGGCCAACAAAGCTTTCGGTACGGCGGCGCTCGGTTTCGAAATCGGTGCAGAACTGCATGGCGTTTTCGACGAACGGCGTGGCCTTGCCGTCTTCAAAAAAGGGCACGTCCGGGTTGGAACGCGACACCATCGGTGCGTTGGTGTCGACGCACAGGATCATGCGCTCTTCACGCTCGTCGTTTGCGAAGACGAACGGATAACGGCGAGCGAAGGCCGGCAGGTAGGCGTCGGACTTGAAGACGCCTTCGGCCGAAACGAAAACGTTCTGGCCGGCAGACAGGCCCATGGCCGCGACAGGCATGTAGTTTTCGCCGATGAAGACGATCGGGTAGCTCAGCGACGCAGCCGGGAATTCGGCGACCGTCAGCGGAACGACGTTGGTTTCGGCGACGAAGGCGTGCGGCGTCGCCGTCGCACTGATGCCCATGGTGCCATGCGTGTCGGGGCTGAGCGGCTCCGGGTTCTGGTAGAAGAGGACGTTTCCAGTCAGCGTTGCGTCGTTGTTCTGTTCTTGTGCCATGGTACTTTGAGAGGAGTTAGAAAAAACGAGCCTCGCTTCTACCGCAAGCCATGGGTGTGGGCAAGTCACGTAACGGAATTAGCGAGGACGCCACCCGTCCTCGCTGTTTTTTGCGCGCAAATGGCGCAGCCTCACGCGAACGTGCACGGCGTACGTGGTCTCTTAGAAGCTGTAGTTTACGCCGACCCGCAATGACCGGCCTGCCCCGACGACGAAGTCCTTGGTCGCCGAGGTTGCCTCGCGAATCTCGGCATCGCCGGCGTTGCGCACCTCGCCGAACACGGACAGGCCCGGCCGGACCCGGTAGGAGGTGAACAGGTTGACCATGGTATAGCCGTTCGTAGGCGTCTCCATTTCCGCCAGCCGGTCGTCACGCGCGTCGACCGCACGCACTTCGATATGGCTGCGCCAGACATCGCCCGTGCTTTCCAGGCGCGCCGTCAGCGACTGCGGCGGGATGCGCGCGATCGGCCCCAGATCCGACGTGCCGCGGACAAAATCATAGGCAAGGTTCAGGCTGATCGTCTGCTGGCGCCAGTCGAACAGGCGCGTATCGGCCTCCAGTTCAAGTCCCCACAGGTCGGCATCGGTCTGGACATACTGGAAGACCGGCATGCCGTCCTCTTCCGCGCCGGTGGGCTTAAGGTCGATGAAGTTGTCGAAACGGCTGGCATAGAGGTGAGCATCTATCTGGAAGCGGTTGTGCTCGTCGACCATCATGTGGCCGGTGAATTCCAGCGACTGCCCCACCTCGGTGTCGAAATTCGGATTGCCAACGACAAACTGCCCTGTCGCCATGTGCGGACCGTTGGCCAAAAGCTCGGCGTCCGACGGCGCGCGCTCCGACCGTGTCAGGCTGAGTCCCGCAAAAGCGTGGTGCGACGGTCGGTAAAATCCACCCAGCGAGGCCGATACCGTATCGAAGTCACGTGAAAAATCGTCGGACGTCAGCTCCGTCCGGTCCAGCCGAGCGCCGCCTTCGATGCCCCAGGCACCGCTGTCGTAGCGGTACTGGGCAAATATGCCGGTCTGGCGCGTCTCGGTCGAAGGTATGAACGCCTCGTCGCCGATGGCCTGGAAGTTGCGGTCCAGTCCGGTAAGACCCACCGTGCCGCTGAGCTTTCCAACACCATCGCGCACCAGGGTCAAACGATATTCGCTGCCGTCCGACAGGAAGCGCGTGCCGGTTTCCTCACCTTCGAACTCGGTGTGCTCATAGTCGCTATAGCCGGCATCGGCCGTCAGGCGGTTAAAGCCGGCAAAGGCCAGTTTGACCTCCGAACGGAAATCGTAGCGCGTCTGTTCCAGGCCGATCGTAACCGGCCCCTCCTCGTCTTCGCCGCCATGGGAATGGCCTGGCACGCCGTAACGCGTGTCGGTCTGCTTGACACTGAGGCCGGCAAAGCCGAAATCACCGATCCACGACACACCCGCGCCGTAGCTTTTCATGTCGGCGGCGGAGTTCTCCTGGACGGTGCGCGTATCCGGCGCTTCGCCTTCCAGGTCCGTCAGGTAGCGCGATTCCGGTCCAACCGGCGTATCGTAATCGTCACTCTTGCGATTGACGTAGTCGAAGGCGAAGACAAGCGGGCCGCTGCCCGCCTTCGCACCCAAACCCAGTTGCTTGCCATTATCGCCGCTCGACACCTGCGCGGCGATCCGGCCTTCTATGCCGTTCGCGGCCGGCGTCGTCGGAATACGGTCATCGATGATGTTGACGATGCCGCCTATGGCATTGCCGCCATAGATCAGGGCCGACGGACCGCGCAGCACCTCGATGCGGCGCGCCTCAAGCGGCTCGGTCGCCACGGCGTGGTCGGGCGACAGGGCCGAGGCGTCGACCGCGCCCATGCCATTGTTCAGCACCAGGACGCGAACGCCTTCCAGCCCGCGAATGACAGGCCGGCTGGCGCCCGGGGCGAAGCTGGTCGAGCGAATACCCGGCAGGTAGGCCAGCATGTCACCCAGGCCCTGGGCCGGCTTTTCAGCGATCTCGGCGCGGCTGATGACATCGACGCTCGACATGACCGAGTCCTTCTGGACCGCATAGCCGCGGCCGGTAATGACCACCTCCTCGCTGCCCTGGACCTGCGCCACGGCAAGACCGGGAACACCGCCGGCAAGAACAGCTGACAAGGCAATTACGGAAGCAGACACACACAGTCGCGACATGACAAACCCCAGGACAAACAAGCGATACCGGCTTGTTATGTAATAATATAACGCGTGTCAAGCGCTACTGATACATTATTACAGCAGGTCGGAGACACCGCCCTGTTGCGAAAACCGGTGACGCGTCTTACCTTGGGGTCATGAGTCACGCCTGCGCCCACCACGACCACGATCATAATCGTCCCGCCAACACGCCGGCGCGCCTGGCGGAAGCGGAGGCACTCTGCGTCGAAGCCGGTGAGCGCATGACCTCGGCGCGCCTGCGCACCTTTGAACTGGTCCTCGACGCCGGCGGGCCAATCAAGGCCTATGACGTCATCGACCGCTTCTATCCGGACGGCGCGGCCAAGCCGCCGACGGTCTATCGCGCCCTGAGTTTCCTGGAACAGATGGGACTTATCCATCGCATCGAAAGCCTGAACGCCTTCGTTGCCTGCGGCGCCCATGATCACAAACACACGGCCGGCTTCCTGCTGTGCGACTGCTGCGGACGCAGCGTCGAGATCGCCATTCCGAACGTGACGGATATCGAAGCCAGCGCGCAAACGGCCGGTTTCAAGGTCTCGCACATCACCATGGAAGCGCATGGTCTCTGCCAGGCCTGCGGCGGCGAATAGCCGCACCATGTTCGCGCCTGCGGAAAACGCTTGCATGCGATCACGGTTTGTTTAGACATCGACCGCGATTCAGTCATTGCGTTTGTAACCGACTCGCGGCCTCCCAAAGGGGTCCGCCCCATGGTGCCGATCTGTCACGATGCCTGCTCCGACCACATCCACCGCCGCCACGCTTCAGATGATCGACCCGGCGTCGCTGCGTCACATCCTGGAGCAGCATGCCCTGTACAAGGCGAATCGCCCCGGCGGCCGCATCGCCAACCTGTCCTATATCGATTTGACGGAGATGAAGCTGGAGGGCGTCGACCTCAGCGACGCCAACCTGACCGGTGCGCGCCTGTATGGCGCTTCGCTACGCGACTCGATCTTCCTGCGCGCCAACATGTTCGGCTGCGACCTGCGCAATGCTGACCTGCGCTTTGCCCGCCTTGACCGCGCCGACCTGCGCGGTGCGTGCCTGCGCGGCGCCAACCTGTCCGCGGCCTCGCTCATCGGCGCCGACCTGCGCGAAGGCCAGATCGCCTTCAAGGACGACAAGCAGGGCCTGCGCCTCATGAAGCACGAGAAGCGCCCGGGTGAACTCGACTACGCGATCCTGAGCGGCGCCGACCTGTCCGGCGCGCGCATGAACGGCGCCCTGGCCGTGTCGACGGACTTCAGCGATGCCAACCTGTCGGGCGCCGTCATGAGCCAGGCCAAGCTGCGCAAGGCGAATCTCAACGGTGCGACGATCAATGGCGCCGACCTGTCGGGCGCGGACGTCACGGGGGCGACCATGCGCGGCGCCATCATGGTCGACACGATGACCAGCGGCTGCAATCTCAGGGAAGCCGATACGGCCGACATGCTGGAAGCGCCCGTCGCCGTCTTCATCGACGATCAGCCGCTGGACCAGCTCCTGTCGGAGCACGAACAGTGGGTGAAGACCGGTGGTGCATCCGGCACGCGCCACAGCTTTGCCGGCGTCGATTTCCGCCTGGTACACGTGATGAAGGGCCGCTGCCTGTCGACGCTCGACGCGTCCGACGCCGTCTTCTTCGGCATGGACCTGAGCGGCGCCGAATTGCAGGGCGCCAATCTCGTCAATGCCGACCTCAGACGATGCAACCTCAAGGGAGCGGACCTGCGCGGCGCGCGCTTGCAGGGCGCGAAACTCAACAATGCCTGCCTGGAAGGCGCCAACCTGGGGCCTCTCGACCTTGGCGGAGGCCGCCTGATCCGCAGCGACCTTACGGGTGCGAACCTCTGCCACGCCGATATCAGCTCAGCCGACCTGACGCGCGCGCGCATGATCGCGGTCATCAACGACTACATGCGCGACAAGGGCACAAACTACACCCTGACCGAACGGGAGTAGTCGTCGGGAAGGCGGCAGGAGCAGACTCTGCCCGGGTATCAGCCACCAAGCCCGTAAGCGGTCGTTGATATCCCAATTTCTCTGACCAAGCGGATCAAAGGATGAGACAACGTGAGGCCACTCGTTCCATCCGGCAGGCGGAGATAAGATCAACAAAGACAATGCCTGTAAGAGCACAGTACAAGTTCGCTCTAAAGCCCGACCGCTTGAGCCCCACCGCTTGGCGGCAGACACTCCCACGGCGCGACCGCTTTGTTGCATTGGCTGGACGAAGAACAGAAAGCCCGTGCATCGTCTTTTTTCTCAAATCGTGTCCTCCGATTTCTACCGCTTTTGGGGTAAGGCACCCTCCCCTCAACTCAATATTGCATTTGAATGTAACCTATTATTCGAATAGAAAAAGGGGAATTGGGGGAATCATGGCGCTGTCACTAAAAGTCGAGCACGTTTATCCGGCGACCGGGGGCTCAACCTTGTGGCGCGGGACGTCACTCTGCGACGCCAGTGAATTCGAGCTGTATCTCCGCGGTCCGGTTCGGAAGCGGGTCGAAGATATCGCCGAAGAAGAACGATTGAAGGCCGATCTAAAAGCCCTCGAATTTACCGGAATGAACCCGGCATTCGTGGAGAAGCTGCTATCGGCATCGCCACCACCGATCGATTGGGAAATAGGCGAAGCTCTGGCGGAGTGTCTCTTGGAGGATGAATTTGCCGTCGCTTGGCCCTGGAATGAGAACCGCGATCGCAAGACACCAAAGGCGTCGCTGCCTGGAGCCGATATCGTGGGCTTCATCGAAGACGGAGACGATGCGGTATTCTTGTTCGGCGAAGTGAAGACATCTTCCGACAAGGGAACGCCGCCGGGGGTGATGTCCGGCAGGAGCGGACTCGCGCACCAGATCGACGATCTGGCCACGTCGATCCAAATACATCTTGCATTGATTAAATGGCTTGGCGCACGATGCCGGGATACTGAGTTTCAAGCCAGATTCGAATCTGCGTTGGTGCGCTACGTAAAATCTGAGGGCAAGGATTTTCAGCTGGTTGGCGTCCTGCTAAGGGACACGCCCCCGCATGCTGATGATCTGCGAACACGTGGTGTTGCCCTTGCCAAAAAGGCGCCACTGCCGAAAACGCGTCTTGATGCCTGGTATGCACCACGTTCCATTTCTGATTGGGTAGCATTGACTATGGCTTCGACATGAGTGCGTGGATCACCGACGCGCTCCCGCAGGCGAGGCGCCAGGCGAGCGCAAATGCCGTAGGCCAGCGATTGCTGGTCGGGTTAGGCGCGCCTGTACCATCGAACGAACCAGGTCTCGAATTTACCCTCCTCACATACAGTGTAGCCGTTTCCTCCCTGATCGGCGTCAAGGATGGCGAAAAGGACTTACGGCGAAGCGCAGAACTGGCCTTTGAAACAGCTCGTGCCATCCAGCACAGCAACGATAGGCTTCACGCCCTGCAAACCGCTTGCTACGGTGTGATTGCTGACCGCACGCCCGACGTGGCGCGATACCTCCGCAGCCAGCCTCTTCCGGAATCCCCGACTTCAGATGACGACTGGGGAACGGCCGTCAGGAACGAAGTCTATCGCCTTTGGTTATTGCTACTTCGAAAGGATGGGTGGGCGGACCTCGATGCCGTGCTGCATGGGATCGTTGACCTGCGCAAACGCCAGGCCGAAGCTGAAGAATCCTACCTCAACAAAGCCGGCAACCCACGCAGTTCGGCTTGGGCGCTGATTGCCTCCTATCACCTGGCAAAAGCTGCGGAAATTCTGGCGGAATATTCGGCGCAAGGATCTGTCGACGGCAGCTTCGATATCCGCGCTCAGCTTCAAGGTCAGTTCGATCGCAGCCAGACGGCCTGCGAGCGTGCCGAGTTGATCGACCTCTATGGTGTCGTTCAGCTCCTTGCGGCGACGGCCGAAAAAATGGTGGCGAACAGCATCTGGACAGTGACCAGAGCCGTGAACAGCAGGGTTTCGCGCTTCGTTACCAACCTGGTCACCCGCGCGCACCAAAAGCCTATTTTCGAGATGCTGCCACCGCAACGGATAACGTTGCGCGAACACAATCTCCTTGGTTCCAGCCAGAGAGCTGTTGTTGTCAGCTTGCCCACCTCAAGCGGCAAGACATTCATAGCGCAATTTCGCATCCTTCAGGCGCTCAACCAGTTTGATGCCGACAAGGGATGGGTCGCCTATGTGGCGCCGACGCGCGCGCTCGTGAACCAGATCTGCGCAAAACTGCGCCGTGACTTTACGCCTCTCGGAATTAATGTCGAACGAGTCAGTCCCGCGCTCGACATTGACGGTGTCGAAGCGGAACTGCTTAACGATAAAAACGACGCGACCGCCTTCAGGGTACTGGTGGCAACACCAGAGAAGATGGACATGCTGCTCCGTGGCGGCTGGGAGGCAAAAATCGGCCGTCCCCTCACTCTCGTCGTCGTAGATGAGGCACACAACCTCTCAGGCGGCGAGCGCGGGCTAAAGCTGGAATTGTTGCTTGCCACAATAAACAGGGAATGTCGTCACTCGCAGTTTCTCCTTCTGACGCCCTTTATCAAAAATGGCGCCGAGATCGCGCGTTGGCTCGATCCGGACAGCCATTCGGATATTTCGGTCGATTTTGAATGGCGGCCTAATGATCGGGCCATCGCTGTGGCAATGCCGGTCGCTGGCGAAAAGAGAGGCGAATACCAGCTTCAATTGGCGACCGTTCATACCTCCAAGAACACCATACAGATCGAAGATGAGATCGAACTCTGTTCAGGCCGCGCCCTTGGCCTGAGTTGGTCGAACGTCAGGACGTCGACCTCCCACGTCGCAGCCGCCACGGCTGTTTGCCTCAACAAACGCGGGCCGGTGATCGTTGTCGCACAAAAAGTGCCTTACACTTGGTCGATCGCTAGGACACTGGCGAACGATCCCGACCTTGCAAAAAGGGCTGAGGAACGCACCGGTCTGAACGGCGCCCGCGGCACTGACGACATAAATTTCGTAGCCGACTTTGTCGCCTCGGAATTCGGTGACGATTTTGAACTGGTCGACATGCTGAAAAAACGGATCGGTCTGCACCACACCGGGCTGTCGGATGAAACGCGGACCCTCATGGAGTGGCTTGTCGAGCGTGGCGAACTGGACAGCCTCGTCGCGACCACAACGATTGCTCAGGGGGTGAACTTCCCTGTTACCGGCGTGGTGATGGCATCGCATCAATACCCCTACGGCGTCGATATACCTCCAGAGGATTTCTGGAACCTGGCCGGTCGGGCTGGACGTGCCGACCAGCAAGGAACGGGTGTTGTTGCGCTGGCCTCGACCACGGACGAACGCAGCCAAATCCTTCGGGAGTATGTGAAGCAGAATGTATCGAGCCTGGACTCCACGCTGCTCGCTATGGTCCAGAAAGCACTTGAAACGAGCCCTACTCTAGAACTGCACAGCCTCCATTGGATGAAGGAATGGTCGGCGTTTCTCCAGTATCTGGCCCACAGCTACCGGTGGCTGAACGACCATGGTCGTTTTGAGTCGCAGGTCGAACAGATTTTGCGTGGGAGCTTCGGGTATCAGAAACTGCGTGAGCAGTCTGCCGACATCGCCAACCGTTTGGTTGAGGCGGTTCTCACCTATGCAACGATCATCAAAGGCAAACCATTGGCGCTGGTCGACAGCACCGGCTTCTCATGGGAAAGCGTCAGCAAGGCTTTAAGCGGCGTGAGAGAAGCCCGCATCACTGCCGACACATGGGACGCGTCCAGTCTGTTTGCTGCCGGTAATCCCAATCTGGGGAAAGCATTCGGCGTGCTATTCAAGGTTCCCGAGATCCGTAAAGAGCTTTCGGAAATCATAGGCGGCAAGGCCTATGACGGTGACCTGTTGGCGCGGATCGTCAAAGATTGGGTTGCGGGGACTTCAATTCCCGATCTCGCGAGGGAATATTTCCCAGTCGCCGGAGATAGCGACCAGACAGATTCGATTTCGAAGACCTGCAAAGCCGTTTACGGGAAGCTAACCTTGACCGCGTCATGGGGCTTATCTGCTTTGCAGAGCCTCACGGCCGGCGACGAGATGTCGAAAATGTCGCCTGAAGACTTGAAGACATTCCAGAACCTTCCCTCTCAGGTCTATTACGGCGTCAACACGAACGACGCCATCGATCTGCGATTGCTGGGGATGCCTCGGAATGCGTCGAAGCCGATGGCAGCGTATCTGCGTAGTTTAAAGGTTCCTGGCGATCGTGCGTCTCTGAGAGCGAAACTGGCAGGTATGGATGATAAAGCTTGGCGTCAGGCTCTTGGTGACAAAGCCCGCACCTACAAGCGCGCTTGGCGCGTTTTGGAGGGCTTCGAGTAGAAATTGTGCTCAGGCCAGCAGGTTTCGGGGTTTCGTATGCCGGCCAGTTTGCGGCGGTCGGTATAGTCAGCCAAATGGTCCGTCCGACGACACACCCGTCTAAGACTGCCACATCCGAAGATGGGCCTTGAACGCTTCTGCTTCGCCGTTCCCCATTGCGCCCAGTTCTGGTACAGGGGCGCCAATTTGAGGTGACGCGTTTCGGTCCCATCTTCTAGTGGGGCTGAAGTGTTGGCGCGTCCGCTTTTAGCGGTATCTGAACGAGCGCCAATGTCTCCAAAGGGCCAGAAGCACCCTACAACCACCGCCGCTGCTTGAACCACCACAGCAATCCGCCGGCGATCGCCACCATGATCACCACCACGACCCAGAAGGCCGGCGGGCTGTGCAGTCCCGGCATGGCGTCGAAATTCATGCCGTAGATAGACGCGATCAGGGTCAGCGGCAGGAAGATCACCGAGGTAATCGAGATCAGCCGGACGATGTTGTTCTGCTCGAGATTGATGAAGCCCAGCGCCGCATCGAGCAGGAAGGTGATATTGCCGGTCACATAGGTCGCGTGATCGCTCAGCGACACCAGGTCCTGCGCCATGGTGCGCAGGCGCTCATCGTACTCCCTGTCCTCGTCCCCCTTCAGTCCGGTAATGTCGCGCTCAAGCCCGGCGGCGAAGACGCTCAGGCGCGTCAGAGACAGCAGCGAATCCCGGATGCGGGCGATATCGTTCTGCAATCCGCCAAGATCATTGAGAACATGCTCCAGCCGCTTGGTGCGCCGCGCCTGGAATATGGTCTTCGACAGGGTATCGACATCGTCCGACGTCTTCTCGATCAGGTCGGCGGTGCGGTCGACCAGCACGTCGAGCAGCCCCAGGAAGGTCTGCGTCCCGCTCAGGCAGATATGCGGCTGCCGCTCGATCTGGTCGCCGAAAAGCCGGAAGGAGGTCGGCTGGATATAGCGGATGGTGATCAGCCGTTCCTTCGACAGGACGAAGGTCACCGGCCCCGATTGCAGGTGGTCCAGGCCGCCGAAGAAGGCGACCTGCGCCGTCATGAAGGCAGCCCCCTTGTCGAGATAAAGCCGGCTCGACGATTCGATTTCGATCATGTCTTCCCGGGTCGGCAGGGCCAGGCCCAGGCGGTCTTCCAGCGCCAGTTCCTCGTCGCGCGTCGGTTCCAGCAGGTCTAGCCACACGGCGGTATCGTCGACATCGGCGGCTTCGCCCACGGCCTCCGTCACCTGGCTGACGACGGTTTCGGGGCGGCTGAACGGCCGGCGGCTGCGGGGCGGCGTTTCACATATCCGTTTGTAGATGGTCAGCATGGCTGCCCCCGATGCGCGCAATGAAAGAGCCCGGGCGAGAGACTCGCGCCGGGCTCTTGAAATCTTATCGCAGGCGCCCGCGGCTTGACAAGCTATTGCCGGCCGGCAACCCTGGCGGTCCGGTGGTCGATGTCACGGCTGGCGGTGCGGGCCTGATCGACATTGGCATCGAGGCGCGCGACCAGTTCCTTGGCGCCGGCGCCCGAGGCGTGGGCCGAAACGGTAACCGGACGGGCCTTTTCGGCGTGAGTCGCAGCCAAGGCGGCCTTCAGCTCGGAATCGTTGGCGGCGACCATCAGTTGCGAAGCGTTGAGCTCGTCGGACGTCTTGGCGCCGTGCGCCTTGGACTGATCCTTGGCTTCGTTATAGATGAAGCCGTAGGTCGTGTAGATGGTGGTGCCCAGGTCGTTCAGCGGGCCGTACCACACCTTGACCTTGCTCCAGTCGCCCTTTTCGGACACGTCCAGGACGTTGACGTCCTTTTCGACCTGGCCGCGGCGGCCATTGATCGGCGACCAGTTGGCGTGGGTGATCTGAATATAGCGGTCGGTGACGATCTGCGAAACGACGGCGACGTGGCCGACGCGCATCTTGCCCTGCGGCTTGAAGACGAGAACCGCGCCCGGCTTCGGAGCCTGGCCTTCCTCGTACTTGCCGGTCGCCTTTTCCCACCAGGTCCAGGCATCACCGAAAATCTGAATACCCGTGAACTGACGGGCGAATTGAACACACTGAAGGTAAGGGCTTGCGGACTTCTTCTTGGCCTTAACGGCAGCGACTTTGGTCGTCTTCTTGGGGGCGGCCTGCGCTTCGATAGCGCCGGTGGCACACAGGGTTGATACGGCGAAAATCAGAGCCGAAAGGATTTTCCGCATGCACTTGTACTCCATCACTGTTAGTCCGAGTGACTTAGGTACAACACAAAAATTAAATTTCAAGAAATTTTCGCGTGAACGGCGTAAATAAATTAACTTTGTTACGCGGGTTTTGGGGCAGGTTTGTTAACCAATTGCTCTCCCCACCGGCGAACCACACGGCGGAACGGCAACTCGATCAGATGGTGCGCCAGCATGGACAAAGGCACCAGGGCGACGAGGCCTGCGAACCACCACATAAAGGGAAGCGGGGCGCCGTGCAAGCCCAGAACCAGATCTATCCCCTTCAAATACACCCACTTCCACGGCACATAGATCATGTAGGTCGCGAACGAGATTTCGCCCAGATAGACAAGCGGCTTGGATGACAGGACCCCTTTGCCGTCCTGGCCCAGGCCGCCAATCGACACCAGGCCCAGACCGAGCAAGACGACCGTCAGCGCGTCGGGCAGGCCGAAATGCGCGGACACAAGCGCTGCACCTATGCCCGCAACGGCGCCGATACGGGCCACCCACGGCGACGACACCAAGCCTGAACGCCAGGCGAGATACAGCGCCGAACCGAACAGAAAGGCCGGCACGATGCGCAGGGCTCCCCAGTGGAAGGTGGCCTTGGTCAGCGGGAAGCCGGCCATGGCTGAGAAGGCGGCGTTCAGCGCGACCAGAAAAGCAACGGCCAGACCGACCGCCAGCAGCGGGCGATTGCGCAGCGGCCAGGCCAGCGCCGCCACGGCCGGGAAACACAGATAGGCAAACCATTCAGCCGAGATCGACCAGGACGGATGGTTGAAGGACGCCGTCGGCGCCAGGCCCCAGGCCTGGGTCAGGGTCAGATGCGCCGGCAGTGCAGCCCAGTTGGCGGCGTTGCCGTCGAGCGTAATACCCTTCACAGCAGCAGCCGTGACGAGCAACAGGGTAAAGCCAAGCGTGGCGATATGCAGCGGATAGACGCGCGCCAGGCGGTGGACGACGAACCTTGCATAGTCGAAGCGCTTTTCACCGAAGGCCTCGAGATAGACATAGGAGAGGATAAAACCCGACAGGATGAAAAACAGATCGACGCCGAGATAGCCCTTGTCCAGCAAAGGCACAGCCACCGCGCCTTGCAGTTCATGGATATAGGTATAGAGGACAACCCATAGCGCCGCAAAAAACCGCAGGCTGGTCAATGGCTTGATCTGATCTTGCGGCATGTTCTGGGCCCCTGACCTATCCCGTTTGGAGAATTCTGCGTTCGCCTTGCAGGATATATGCCGGACGGTAACATTGGGTGAATCAGGCCCTTCTCCCTGCTCGCGGGAACAAGGAAACAAAAAAGCCCTCCGCGAGTGATCGCGGAGGGCCCAATCTTTCGAACAGGCAATAGCCTTACTTTTTGACCCAGTTGCCAGAGGCATCCTGATAAAACTCACCGGCGCCAAGCTTCGGCTGGATGTGATTGACGAAGGTCGACTGGCCAGCGGCTTCGGCGGAGACGCCATTCTTGGCGGCGGCCTGGGCGTAAACCGTCTGGCGGCCGGCATTGATCTCATCGACGGCCGCTTTCAGCGCGGTGTCGGACGACGCCTTGACGAAACCGAGATAGCCATTGCTCTTTTCGCCGACGACCCCCTGCTTCTTGGCAGTGTCGACAAGCGCCTTCGAGGCGGCGACATCGGCCATGGCGGGCGTCGCGATCAGGGCAGTTGCACCCACGAACGATACGGTCAGAAGCGTTGCGGCACACGCCGCTTTAAACAGAGACAGTTTGGTCATGATATACCCCCTTAGAACAGGTTCGGGTTCTGCTGGACGAGGGCCTTCATGTCCTCGTCGAGCTGATGCTTCACATTGATATCGAGCTTGGCGTAGATCGGCGCCAGGTTGACATTGACGTTGACCGACGGCGTGCAGGCCATAAGGGTCAGTGCCGATGCGCCCGCGACGGCCGCGAACAGTGTGTG
>CAMLLA010000077.1 GCA_946480525.1 uncultured Asticcacaulis sp.
TCGACCTATGGCCATGTGCCCAACAGCAAGATGCCAGGCGATGAGCACAACCACGACACCCTGGGCATTCTGGCGCTGGACGGGCAGGGGCGTCTGTCGGGCGCATGCACGACGTCGGGTATGGCGTGGAAGCTGCGCGGCCGCGTCGGCGACAGCCCGATCATCGGCGCCGGCCTCTATGTCGACGGTGAGATTGGTGCGGCCACTTCGACCGGCGTCGGCGAAGAGGTCATCCGCAATGCCGGCAGCTTCCTGGTCGTCGAGCTGATGCGTCAGGGCCGGTCGCCGCAAAAGGCCTGCGAAGAGGCGGTGATGCGCATTGTCCGCCGCCGCCCGGAAGCCGCCAAGACACTTCAAGTCGGTTTCCTGGCCTTGAACACAAAGGGCGAGGTTGGTGCGTTTGCGATCCAAAAGGGCTTTGTCTACGCCCAGTGCGATGCCAAGGCGACGGACACGGTCGTGCCGGCAAAGAGCGTTTTTGCGTAATTTAGCGCCGAAGTCCCCCCTTCCGTCATTTGCTCCGCAAATGCCACCTTCCCCGTTTACGGGGAAGGTGGCAGCGAGCCTTAGGCGGAGCTGACGGAAGGGGGCTTCTTTTAAGCCCAATCGAATGTGGTTGTCGCTGCGGGCATAGGGCCGGCGCCCTTGATAATCGGCATTAGCGAAAGCGTTGTCGTACTTGCCTTGCCGCGCGGCAGGTTGGCGACGTAATAGGCGTCGCCGCTGATCCGGCCGAGCCATACACGGTCTGCAAACAGGTCATATGCATCGACACCGGCATCCGCCGTCCATCGCAAGCGAAGTTCCGCCGACTTGCCGCCAGACAGTATGCGCGCCTTCTCAATACGGAAGCCTTGCGGTGCGGCAGGCGTCGCTGCTGGGCTGTCGCTCAGCGACAGTTCGCCGATATTGACCGCATAGGCACTCGTGCCTTCGAAACCGAGCGAAACCGTGACCAGCGTGCGACCGGCAAACGGACCGAGGTTTCCATTCCAGCGTAGCCAGCCGTTTTTTAGCGCTTGCCCGCCACTGACCGCAACCCACTCGATCTCAGCCGGCGCATCTTTGAACACCAGGCCGACCTTCATCTTGCCTTTGGCCCCGCCCTTATAGACCAGGCCGACGGTAGACGACGCACTGAGCGCGACCTCGGTCTTGTAGAGGCGCACCTCGGTCGGTTGATCGAGCGTGCCGGCAACGCGCAACGAAGATCCGCCGTCCCACGCGTCATTGAAATCGTAGTCGACGTCCAGAGCCGCGCCCTTGGTCCACCATGCCCAGCTCGGCAGGATATCCTGGATGCCGAGGTTGAACCACGCGGCGCCACCCGTCTGCACACCTTCATGGAAGAAGCGCGCGCCTTCGCCGGTGTTGAAGCGCGTAACGAAGGGCAGCGCGCCCACGACCGAGCGTTCAACGATGAAGTTGGCGACGCCATAGGTGATCGGCAAGCGCAACTGGTCGCTGGCCTGGCCGGGTGCCTGATAGTCGGTATAGACCTTGCGGCGTTCGGCATCGCCATAGATGGCCAGCTCTGCCGGCGTCGGGTTGTTGCCGTTGGCCGGGCTGCCGGTCTCGCCGGACCAGAAGCTCTGATGCAGGCGATACCACGACTTGCGCACCAGATTGGGGTCGGTCAGGCTGAGCAATTCCGTGCGGTCGGCCGCAGTCGGGCTTTTTAAAGCCTTCAGTTGATCAACACGGGCGCGGCGCATCTTCCGCAAACCATCCTCGACGCTGTAGATCTGCAATCCGCCCTGCGACGGGCCGCCGTTCGGCGTAATGACGCGTGGCGCGACCAGGCCCATATAGCCGGGGCCTGGATAGAGTTGCAGGCCGTAATAGATGTCGTTTTGGTCATAGCCACCGCCGGTTTTTGCCGGATCGGCAAGCTCGGTCAGGGCGTGACCGGAACAGCAACCGCGCGTCAGGCCATAATTGCTCCAGCCCTGGTCGATCATCATCGAGTCGGCACGCGGTTCCGATGCCTTGCGCTCGCTGCCGTCGACGTGCGGCGGGCCCGGCCAGACCGATTTCACGTCGGTATAACCGTCGTAATACTGGATGTGAAAGTCATTGAGACCGACCTTCGCCGCCGCCGTCTTCATATCGGCGATCAAGTCCTGAATGGCGCGGGCATCTTCGGCCGTATAGCTTTCGAAATTGACGAAATAGCCGTCAAAACCAAAATACTGACACAGCTTGACCAGCTTCTTCGCCACTTCCGGACGGGACAGGTCGGTGCCGTTGAACATCCGTGCATCCGGCTGGAAGACACAGCCGAGACAGATGGCGCCGTTGCGGTGGGCGGCGTCGACCATGGCGGGATTGGGCACCAGGCCCGTCGTGTTCCAGCCGACGACGACGTCCTGATACTGCCAGAAGCGCTCGACGTGCGGGCGGCTCCTGGCGCCCGTCTGATAACGCGCGCGGTTGAGATCCTCGTCCGGACCTTCCAGGGTCAGGTAGGCGGCAAACAGCGTCGCTGCAGAAACCTCGGGCTTCAGGTCCGGTTGCGCCTGAGTGTCCCTGAGCGGTGCGATGCGGGCGGCGCGTTTGACATGCGAACGGTAGTAGGGCGCGTTCGGATCGGTCTCCGGGTCGTAGGCCTTGAAGACGTCCCATGCCTCGCCCGGCGCATTCAGCGGATAGACCGGGCTGATCGACTGGCTGTCGGCAGCTTGGGTCAGACCAGGCAGAAAGGCTGACACCGCAGCGGTTGCTGCGGTCATGCGGAAGAACTGACGGCGGTCGGCGGTAAGATGGGGCATCTGGGTCTTCCGGTTAACGGGTAATGATACCGATCTTGCCAACGGCGATCACGGGCTTGTCCTGCACCGCGCGTGGCAGCCGGATGCGGACGTAGCGGCCGGTCTTCGGCGTGGCAAAACGTATGCGCTGTCCGGTACGGTTGGCGGCGATATTGGAGAATTCGCCCTGGGCGGCCACATCGCCCCACTGCGTGCCGTCGGCGCTGACCCAGACTTCGTAGCCCGCCGGCGGTCCCATGCGATTGACGCGGTCGATACCGAGCGAGATATTCTGGACAGGCGGGGCTAGGACGAAGCCCTTGATGTCGAGCGTCTCGCCGAGATCGATGACGGCGTCGATGGGCTGGTTGTCGGGGCCGGTAAAAGTCTCGCCCTTAAGCAATGCCTCGGGCGTGTCGATATTGGATTTAACCACGGTCCAGTTGACCGGTGAGACGTCGAACTCGACGCTTGTCGGCGCGCTTGTCACACCTGTACGGTCATCGCGGGCGATCGCCTTGACGACACCGCCGCGCGTCATGGCAAAGGGCGCCTGGTAAGCAGTCGCGCCGGTTCCCGGTTCGCTGCCGTCCACGGTATAGAACAGGCTCTGTCGGGCGCCGGTTGCGGTAATCGTGACCATGCCCCTGGCGTCGCGGCGGACAACGGGTTCTTCCAGAACGGGCGGCATGAGGAAAAGGCCGAAATTGCCGATGACCGGTGATGCCGCCGCCGTCAGGATGCGCAGACGAACCTTCGATGCGGTCACGGGTGCGGGCAGTCTGATCAGGCGCTGATGGCCGATGGAGGTGTGGCGGGCGACTTCGCGCCAGCCCCCGGCGTCAAAGACGTCGACAGCATAGTCATCGACGCGGACCCCCAGCCGGATGTCTTCGGAAAAGCGGATAACGTCGAAGGTGCGCACCGCCGGCAGGGCGATCTCCGCCCAGGCGCCGGCGCGGTCGTTGTCCCTGGCGGCCCAGAACCTGCCGGGCGTCAAAAGATTGGCGGCGGCGTACGGCTTACCGAAGGTCGTGGACGCCGAAACATTTGCGCCTGCCGCCAGATTGCGGGCAAAGCTCTTGTCGAGGATCGCCTTCCACGCCTTCAGCGACGCAACATCGGCGTCCGGCACTCGGCCTCGACGGTCGGGCGCCATATTGAGCAGCAGAGTCGTTCCCCGGCCGATCGACTCGAAATAGATTTTTGTCAGGTTGGCAGGCGTCCGCGGCTTTTCATCGGCGTGCCAGAACCAGCCAGGCCGGATCGAGACATTGGTTTCGGCCGGATCCCAGATGGGTCCACCGCGTACGCCCTTGTTGCCCTTTTCCTGGGTGAAAGGTGTGGTGTCGACGGTCGGCCAGCACGGATCGCCGGCATGACCTTCTTCATTGCCGACCCAGCGGACGTCCATGTCGGCGTCAGCGAACATGACGGCATCCGGCTGGTTCTTGCGGACGATGGCGCGCACGGTATCCCAGCCGTAATAGGTGGGGGCATGGATGCGGCGTGTTTCGCGGGCGCCGCCATAATAGCCGTCGCCACCGTTGGCGCCATCGAACCAGACCTCGAACAGCTTGCCATACCGCGTCGTCAGTTCGCGCAGCTGGTTGTGGTAATATTCGACATAGGCAGGTCGGCCGTATTCGGCGTGATTGCGGTCCCACGGCGAGAGGTAGGTACCAAACGCCAGGCCATGGCGCGCACAGGCTTCGGCCATCTCGCCGACAATGTCGCCCTTGCCATTCTTGTACGGACTGTTCTTGACCGAATGTTCGGTATAGGCGCTGGGCCACAGGCAGAAGCCGTCATGGTGCTTGGCCGTCAGGATCAATCCGGTGAGACCGCCCCCCTTTGCCGCTTCGACGATCTGGTCGGCGCTGAAATCGGTGGGATTGAACAGGCTGACGCTCTCGTCACCATAGCCCCATTCCCTGTCGGTAAAGGTGTTTATGGTAAAGTGGACAAAGGCGTAGGCTGTCCGGTTGTGCCATCGGTACTGGCGTGGCGACGGCGTGGCGCCATAAGGTTTTGGTGCGGCACTGGCGGCCAGGCCGGTCAGCGGAGCGGTCAGGCCGGCGGCACTGCCTGCCAGGACAAGGTGGCGTCGCGTGAAACTCGTCATATCCACTCCCTGTTATATTGCCTGCATCAGGCCTGTTAAATTGGTCATGACAACTTACCGCGGCCACAGGGATTGGCAACGGTAAAAACGCTTTTTCTTATGAAAATTTTACGCTGTGTAGCTCAGTTCTGACATCAGGTCGTAGGCATCGCCCCGATAATAGGACTGGGTATATTCGGCCGGGAAGCCGTCCGCCAGGAAGCCGCGGCGCTCGATCAGCAGGCCGGGAGATCCAACGGGGATTTCGAGAAGCTGCGCCTGTTCGGCATTGAAGGCGACGGCGCGCAGACGTTGGAGGGCACGGATCGGCCGTGTCCCGGCAGTTTCCAGCGCCTTGTACAGCGAATCGGTGACGGCATCGAGCGACGGCAGGCAGTTGGCCGGCACGGTCGCATAGTCGAGGCCCATCGATACACCGTCGGCGAAGCGCATGCGGTTGAAACGGTAGACGGTGGTGCCGGGGGACAGGCCCATGGCGAGGGCTTCTTCCGGATTGACCAGGCCGACCGACTTCGACAGCCATTTGCTGGACGGCACTCGGCCGCGTGAAATCATGTCCTCGGTAAAGGAGGACATCTTGGAATAGCTTTTTTCGACCCGCTTGGTGACGAAGGTGCCGGCGCCCTGGCGCCGTGTCAGAAGGCCTTCATAGACAAGGCCGTCGATCGCCTTGCGCACCGTGATGCGTGACACCTTGAACTCTTCGGCCAGTTCACGCTCGGTCGGGATGGCGGCATCGGGCGCCAGTTGACGGCTGGTGATGGCGTCTCTCAGCGTATCCTGCAGCTGTAGGTAAAGGCTTGCCGCCTTGGCCCCCGCCGCCACGGGTGCGCGCTTGGATGACAACATAGAGTTTTCCCGACTCGCCATCTGAAACAGGCGCGATGATATGACAAGATTCACACGTGTTATTTCACATATGATATTTGGTATTATCGCGTCAAATCCAATAACGACAGGTAAAATCGCCGTGCGGATGCTTTCCGCAAGGGAAGCTTTGGTCAGGCCAGTGTGATTTCGGCCATGAGGTCCGACATGTCGCCGCGGTACCAGGCCTTTGTCAATTCAGCGGTTCGGCCGTCGTCTAGGAAGCTGCGGCGTTCGATGAACAGGCCGGGTTCTCCGGCCCTGACGCCCAGGAGTTCGGCCTCGGCGGCCGGCAATATCATGGCGCGCAGGCGCTGTAATGCCCGCACGGGGGTCATGCCGCAGGCCCTTAAGGCGTCCTCCAGCGATTCGGAGATGTGCAGTTCGCCCTTGCCGAGATATTGCGGTACGAGCGTGGTTTCCAGGCCGACGGCGGTGTCGAGCGCATAACGTATGCGCTTCAGGCGGTGAATGCGGCCTTCGGGCGCCAGGCCCAGCAGCATGGATTCGTCAGCGGTCACGACCGCCGTCTCCTTCGTCAGCCAGACGCTACGCGGATCCTGGCCGTTCTTCATGATGTTTTCGGTAAAGGAGAAGGTCCCCGTTGGCATTGCCGGGCGTGGGGCGATAAAGGTGCCCGCGCCGCGGCGGCGCACCAGCAGGCCTTCGCGCTCAAGGTCCGACAAGGCCTTGCGCACGGTCAGTCGCGACACGCCGTATTTCTCCGCCAGGGCACGTTCGGTCGGCAGGGCGGTATCGCCGGCAAATTCCCCCTCGCAGATGGCGTCACGCAGAGTGCGCTCGATCTGCATGTAGAGCGGCCCATGACGCGGTTCCAGGCTATCGATCGCTGAGAAGAATGTCATGATAACCTCTTTCTCTCTTGGCTTACCTGACGGCGGCGGCGACGGCGGGTGGACGGCGAACGGCGTTGCTCAGCAGGGTGACCAGTTGGGCGTCCGTCTTGCGGAGGTCGGGATCTGCAAATCCGAAACGTATGGCTTCGGCATCCGGGCTGGGTTCGAGCCGGCTGCATGAGGCGTGAACCGCCGTCACGCCGGTGCGGCGGATGATTTCGCTGACGGTTTCGGCGGTGACGCCGACACCGGCTATAATTTCTGTTGGACAGCCGTTCGGCCGGGCGCTGGCGGCGACCAGCCGGGCGATGGCGTCGGCGCCGCCGAGCGCGGTGTCCGCGCCCCCGGACGTCAGGACGCCATCTATGCCCAGGGACTGTGCGATAGCCAGGGCTTCGAGCTGATCCGGCACGAGGTCGAAACTGCGGTGCAGGGTGATCTTGAGGTTGAGGGCGTGGGCGTGCCGCGCCAGGCGTTCGAGCAGGACCAGATCGAGCGCGCCGCTGCTCAGATTGCAGCCGATGACCACGCCCTCCAGGCCCATCATGGCCGCCGCTTCGATATCGTGCTGCATGACCAGTGCTTCGGCCTCGGTGTACACGAAGTCGCCCTGGCGGGGGCGGATCATGGCGCGGGTCGGGCATCCGGAGGTCGCCGCCATGCGCATCAGGCCCAGATTGGGCGTAAGGCCGCCTACGCCCAGGCTGGCGCACAGCTCGATGCGGTCCGCGCCGAAGCGGGTGGCGACGTTCAGGCCTTCGGGCGTATCGACGCAGACTTCGAGCAGGGCCGTCATGCCGACTGCCTCAGGACCGCGTATTGGCTCAGGGCGAAGAGGGCCGCGCCGTCAAGGGGATCGAGGCGCGGGTCCTGCAGCGCGGCTGCGACGTCGGCCGCCAGCCACGGTTTGATATAAGGACCCAGTCCGCCCATCAGGCAAACGCCGGGTGCGCCCAGGGCAATGAGGCGGCGGATGTAGCGGTCGATGTCGGCCGCCAGGTTTTCCAGCAGGGTCAAAGCGACCGGGTCGTTATCGCCGGCGTGATCAAAGACGACGGGCGCCAGGCCGCCATACTGTGCCGGCGTTGCGCTTTCCGACCAGTCCACGACGGCGACGCCGCTGCCGAAGACCGCGATCAACGCGCGCGTCAGCGGGCTTTCCGGGCTGAGGCCATCGAGCGCATTCAACGCGGCCTTGGCGGCGTCGCGGCCCAGTGCGGCCGATGAGCCGCGTTCATCGAGGAGAAAGCCCCAGCCGCCGACCTGACGGCCATGGCCATCCGATATGATGTAGCTGCAACTGCCCGTGCCGGCGATCTGGATGGCGCCGTCACCGCCGGCAAAGGCGCCGAGACAGGCGATATGCGCGTCGCTGGCGATGGCAAGCGAGCCGAAAGGCAGGGCGCCCTGGCGCGTGGCGCGGACATTGTCTTCGGTCAGGACGCCGGCGAGGCCAAGGCCCGCGGCGGTCACGGGCAGGATGTCGCGTGTAAGGGCGGCAGTTGTCAGGGCGATGTCGACGGCTTCGCCGATATGCGACCAGGCAAGGTCAAGCCCCAGGCGGATATTGGCCGGGCCGCTTTCACCTTCCGCCAGAACCTGTCCTTCAGGTGACTTGAGCCGCACCCGGCAGCGCGTTCCGCCGCCGTCGACACCGATCACATAGGAAGGAGAAGCCAGTGGCACCATTACAAACTCAATCCCCCAAATGACCATGCGCCTGAAAAGCAGCGGCGCGAAGGGCAGGGTGCTGACCAATCAGTATATTTGTCATATCAAATCTTGCCTATTTGTCTATAAAAACATTATCGAATGTGAAATTGAACGCGATGCCGCCGCCTGACACGGGATACAGTCCGCCCGGCATGCACGCCAGAATACGGATGAAGCGTGAAAAAATAGCCCTATTGCCGAATGCGGAGGAACATGGCGCGGCAAGTATGGCAGCCGGAGGCATTCCGAACCGATTGGTCCAAAAAAAGCATTGGACCTCCGGGGTGTTTGGAAGCAAAAGCATGACGGCTGACGTGGAGGCGAGGGCGTGTCCTGTCACCGGCAGACCGTTTTCCATCGACCCTTTTGAGCATTAAATCCAATGAACGAGCAGCTAGGAAATTGCGCACGACTGGGCCCCGCCGATCTCACACCCGCAGGTGTGTTGCGCATTGACAGCCATGACCACGTTGCCGTGGCGCTTCAGGACATGCCGGCGGGCGAGACGGTCACGGTCGGTGAGACGACCGTAACGCTGCGGGCCGACGTTCCCAAGGGCCACAAGATCGCGCTTGCGGACATCCCGACGGGCCGCGAAGTCCTGAAGTTCGGCTTCGTCATCGGCAAGGCGACGCAAGACATCGCGGCGGGTGAGCACGTCCACAGCCATAATCTGGCAACGGCCCTGGGCGGTCTCGAAGCCTACGAGTACCACCCGTCGCCCGCCATCCGCCCGCAGCCGCAGGCCGGCAGCTTCATGGGTTATCGCCGCTTTGATGGACGCGTCGGCATTCGCAACGAGATATGGATACTGTGCACGGTCGGCTGCGTCGCAAAGACGTCCGAGCGCCTGGCCAGGCTTGCGTCGGAACGCTTCGCCGGCCGCATCGACGGTGTTCACGCCCTTACACATCCGTTGGGCTGTTCACAGCTGGGTGATGATCTTGACCATACGCGCAGGCTTATCGCGGCGCTGGCCATGCACCCAAATGCCGGCGGCGTGCTGATTGTCGGACTGGGGTGCGAGAACAACCAGCTGTCGGCCTTGTTGAAGGAGATCGACCGCCCCGCCGATCGCCTGAAATATTTTGCCGCCCAGATGGTCGAGGACGAGACCGAAACCGGGCTGGAAGCGCTCGAAGATCTGGTCAGGGTGGTGGAAAAGGACCGGCGCGAGGAATGCCGGATCGGGGATCTGGCCATCGGCGTCAAATGCGGCGGCTCGGACGGCTTTTCCGGCCTGACCGCCAATCCGCTGGTCGGCCGGGTGGCTGACCGCGTGGCTTTTTCCGGTGGCCAGTCGATCATGACCGAAATCCCTGAAATCTTCGGCGCCGAGCGCATCCTGATGGCGCGTGCCAGGGACGAACAGGTTTTCCGGGGCGTGGTCGACGTCGTCAACGACTTCAAACAGTACTTCCTCGACCATAACCAGCCGGTGTTCGAGAACCCGTCGCCTGGCAACAAGGCCGGCGGCATCACGACGCTCGAAGAAAAATCGCTCGGCGCCGTACAGAAGGGCGGCACCTCGCCGTTGAACGAAGTCCTGCGCTACGGCGAACGCAGCCATGAGAAGGGATTGAGCCTGCTGGAAGCGCCTGGCAACGACGCCGTGTCGTCGACCGCATTGACCGCAGCCGGTGCCGTCATCGTCCTTTTCACGACCGGCCGTGGCACGCCGCTGGGCTTTCCGGCGCCGACGCTCAAGATCGCGTCCAACTCCGCCCTGGCCGCGAAGAAGCCGCACTGGATCGATTTCGATGCCGGTCAGGTGCTGAACGAAGGTCTGGACGCCGCGACCGATTCCCTGATGGAGCTGATCCTGAAAACGGCTTCGGGCCAGCCGACGTGCAACGAAAAGAATGACGAACGTGAAATCGCCATCTGGAAGAATGGCGTGACGCTTTAGGCGGGCCGCGCCGGCTTGCGCATCAAGTCCTGATGACAGTCTTTTAAAGCCTTGCGGCTAGACTGCGGCCATGAAGGCTTCCAGGCTTATAGGTGTTGTTAGACAGGCAGACTGGCTTAACCCGCAACGGGCGCGGGCCTACAGCCTCATCCTGCTGATCATGTCCACCCTCGGCTTTGCGATCTGGATAGGGCTTGCCGAAGGCCTGATCGATCGCACCGGCAAGCCTTTGGGCTCGGACTTCATGAGTTTTTATGCGGCGTCGAAACTGGCCCTGGCGGGTCATGCCGAGGACGCGTGGCGGCCCGAGGCGCATCAGGCGGCCCAGACGGCTGTGTTCGGGCGCAGGTTCGACTACTGGGCGTTCTTTTATCCGCCGCCTTACCTGCTGGTGTGTTGGCCTTTGGCGCTTTTGCCGTACGGGGTATCGCTGGCGGCGTGGGCTGTATCGACCACTGCGGCTTTTGTCGGTCTGATGCGGTTATGGTTGCGCAGGTTGTCTGAGCAACCCGTCTTCGCATCCTATGTGTTTCTGGCGATGCCCGTCCTGTGGCTCAATCTCGGCTACGGTCAGAATGGCGCGCTCACCGCGGCCATATTGGCCGGAGGCTGCCTGATGCTGGATCGCCGGCCGGTATTGGCCGGGCTCATTCTTGGAATGCTGGTGATCAAGCCGCAGCTTGCCCTGGCCGTGCCCTTCGTTTTGGCGGCTACGGGCCGGTGGAAGACGTTTTTCGCGTCCGCGATCAGTGCCATGGCTCTGCTGGCATGCTCCTGGCTGGCAGTCGGCCCGGAAGGATTTTCTGCCTTTATGGCCAATAGCGCGTTGGCCCGTGCGACGCTGGAGCAAGGTCTTGTCGATCCCGGGGCGATGCAAAGCGGTTTTGGCGCCTTCAGGGCACTTGGCGCTCCCGTGCCCATTGCCTATGCCGGGCAGTTGCTGATTGCCATATTCGCCCTGGCGGTTGCCACCTTTGCAGCCTGGAAGGTTCGAGCCGACGCGTTCGGTGCGGCGGCAGTGATCGCCGCTGCAACGCCGCTGATCAGCCCGTTCTTTCTGGTCTATGATCTGGCAATCACCGCCATTCCCCTGACCTGGCTGGTCGTTCAGGGAGCGCGAACGGGTTTCCGGCATTGGGAAAAGGTGGCTGCCTTGCTGGTTTTCGTTCTGCCGTTTGTCTCGCGGACAATGACGGTGACGTTCCATCTGCCGCTGGCGCCGGTGATTTTGCTGATGTTTCTGGTCCTGGTCGTGCGCAGATTGCTGACGGCCAATGGTCAAGGCGTGGATTTGATCACTGAAAAGGTGTCATTTCCGGTGACTTCGGCGACCTGACGAAGCTGCCTTCCTATCACCGCGCATTGCCAGCCAGCAGCGAGTCGAATTTGCGACTTGCCACCTGATTCAGGCTACGCAGACGCATAGGGGATTGCTTCACAACTTGCGGTGATTGGCGGCACAGCGCGTACTCAGAGCTTGTCGGGAGAATAGACCGGACGGAATGGTGGAGCTAAGCGGATTCGAACCGCTGGCCTCCTCATTGCGAACGAGGCGCTCTACCAACTGAGCTATAGCCCCATTCCGATCCGGAGCGCACCTTTTAACCCAGGACGCAGGCCTGTCAAGCGCTCCTTAACTTGTGCACTTTACGTAAATGCCTATATTCCTAGGCGACTCGCAAAAAAGGACAGGACGGCATGGCGGCCATTATCGGTTTCATTTTCTTCGTGCTGAACGGCCTCTTTTCCCTGATCATCTGGGCGCTGATCATCAGCGCCATCCTCAGTTGGCTAGTGGCGTTCAACGTCATCAATACGCGCAATGGCGCCGTATGGCGGGTCATGGAAGTCCTGGATCGGATCACGGCACCTATTCTTGAACCATTTCGTCGTATAATTCCGCCCGTTGGGGGGCTGGATCTCAGCTTTCTGATTGCCTTCCTGATTATTCAGGGCATTCAAAGATTTCTGCTTCCGGCAGCCGAAAGCGCTCTGATTCAGCTCGTTGCGATGTGAGTCGTCTGTTCGTCCGGCTGACGCCCAAGGCATCGGTGGATCGCATCGATGGCTGGGACGAGGATGAACACGGTCGGCGCTTTCTGAAGGTCCGCGTGCGGGCTGCGCCAATCGAAGGGCAGGCCAATGCCGCCCTGATCGTCTTTATCGCCAAGGCTTTGAAAGTGCCGAAATCGCGCGTGAGCCTTATCGCGGGCGACACGGCGCGGCTGAAATGTCTTGAAATTGACGGCGTGGAAACGTTCGAAGCGCTCGCGCCATAAGAAAGAGCCCCGGAAGCGTATGCTTGCCGGGGCCAGTTCACCTTTGCGAGGTGGTCTCTTAAACTTAAATAGTAGCCGTTAAGCGTTGGTCAATGCCGCTTCGCGGATCTGGTCGTTGATCGCCTTGGCGACTTCCGAGCCCGAGGCGGTGCCGCCCAGATCGCGCGTGAGCACGCCCTTTTCCACGACGGCGTCGATGGCCGCATCCAGCGCATCGGCTTCGGTCATCAGGTTCAGCGAGAAGCGCAGCATCATGGCGACCGACTTCAGCGTGCCGATCGGGTTGGCCAGGTCCTTGCCGGCGATGTCCGGCGCCGAGCCGTGGATCGGCTCATAGAGACCCTTGCCGGTGGCGCCCAGCGACGCAGACCCCAGCAGGCCGATCGAGCCCGGCAGGACCGAGGCCAGGTCGGACAGGATGTCGCCGAACATGTTCTCGGTCACGACGACGTCGAACGAACGCGGACGGGTAACCAGATGCATGGCCATCGAGTCGACCAGGGCGTGTTCCAGCTCGACATCGTTATATTCTTCGCGGTGCAGGCGGATGACCGTCTCGCGCCACAGGCGGCTGGTTTCGATGACATTGGC
Organism: uncultured Asticcacaulis sp.; assembly: GCA_946480525.1. Next base: position 13,092 of record CAMLLA010000077.1, read on the forward strand.
CTTGTCGACCGAAGTCACCTTGTTGCGGCGCTTGCGGGCGGCGTCAAAAGCGACGCGGG
>CAMLLA010000078.1 GCA_946480525.1 uncultured Asticcacaulis sp.
TAGCCGCGATGGCGGAACAGCTCGATCCGGCCCATCAGGCTGTCGGGCAAGGCTACGTCGCGCATATGTTGCCACAACGGTTCCGGCCGTTCCGTGGCGCGATAGTGCAGGATGAGGAAGTCGCGGATGCTGTCGTAGATCGTATCGACCGAACGATTGAACGCCCGCTGCGCGCGCGGGTCATCCGGCCGGCCGTTGAGATATGGCCGAAGCGTCTCGATCGCCGCCTGGACGAGATAGATGCTGGTCGATTCCAGTGGCTCCAGAAACCCTGACGCCAGGCCGACCGCCACGACATTTCGCGACCATGACCGCGTCCGGCGCCCGGCGCGGAAACGCAGCAGCCGGGGCTCCATTAGGACCTTGCCGTCGAGATGGCTGAGCAGCAGGTCGTGTGCGCGGTCCTCGTCGGTAAAGGCGCTGGAAAACATATAGCCGTTGCCGGTACGATGCTGCAAAGGAATGCGCCATTGCCATCCGGCTTCACGCGCGGTGGCACGGGTATAGGGCGTAATCTCCCCTGTCCCTTCCGTCGGCACGGCGAAGGCGCGATCGCATGGCAGCCACTGTGTCCAATCCTCCCACGGCCCGTTCAACGTCTTGCCGGCGATCAGGCTGACAAAGCCCGAACAGTCGATAAACAGATCGCCATTGACCACCGCGCCCGACGCAAGGCGCAGTCCTGTGACATTTCCGGTTTCCCCATGGCGCAAGACCTCGGTGACGCGCCCTTCGGTGCGTTTGACACCGCGCTTCGTTGCAAAGTCGCGCATGAACTGGGCATAGAGCGACGCATCGAAATGGTAGGCATAGGCAAAGGTGGACTTGACCGATGACGGATCAGTATCGGGAAAGGCAAAGCGCCCTGCCCGCGCGGCCGCAATGGCAAAGCTGTATTCCTCCAAAGGCGCGACCGGCACGCTGTTCTGTTTGGCGCGCAGCCAGTGATGATGAAAGCCGATCCCAGCCCAGTCCTGGCCAAACGTGCCGAAGGGATGAATGTAACTCTCGCGCCCCCAGCCTGAAAATTCGATCCCCAACTTGAATGTCGCCTGGGTGCGGCGCATGAATTCAGCCTCGTTTATGCCGAGGCTGTCGTTGAAGGTCTTGATGTGCGGCAAAGTCGCTTCACCGACACCAACCGTGCCGATCTCATCCGACTCGACCAGCTCGACGCTGAACCGGCGTGTCGCCACAAGCGCGCTCAGCGACGCAGCGCACATCCAGCCTGCGGTTCCGCCACCCAGAATTACGATCTTCATTGATTTCGCCCAAACAAAAGAAGGGCGCGCTGCGGACAGCGCGCCCCATACGCTTAGTATTTGAAACGCACGCCGATCTGATAGCGGCGGTCGTTGCGGATCCAGGCCGAGTCGATCCGGACCGCGGCCGCGCCCGGCGTTGCCGATGAGTCGCCCATGACCTGCTGCTGAATGACGGTCGTCGTATCCAGCAGGTTCGAGCCATCGAACGACAGTTCGACATTGTCGCTCAGCTTGTAACGCAGCGACGCATCGAGGAAGCCGTTGCCCTTCTGGTACATCGGCAGGCCGATACAGCAGTCGAGATTGTTGGTCAGGAAGTCGGACCGGTAGCTGTAGGCCAGGCGCGAAGCGATCGGGCCGTGCTCATACAGCAGGACGATGTTGTAGCTCTCGTCCGAGATACCGGCCAGGCGATGCGAGTCGAAGACCGACCCGTTGACCTGCAGACCGCCACCGAAGGCAATCGTGCCGCCGGCCGCGTAACCGGGCTGGTTGGCCAGGTTCGAGTTGTTGATGCCCGACTGCTTGGTGCGCGTATAGTTGGCCTGGATACCCAGACCGTTCCACGGCGACGGCAGGAAGTCGAAGAAGGTCTGGTAGGCCACTTCGAAGCCCTTCAGCGTCCCGCCGCCCTTGCCGTTGCCCGGACCGCGGATGATCACGTTCTGGGTGACGCCATTGAGCGTGACCGCGCGCGGCAGTTCGGCGTACGAGATATCGCCGTTCAGCTTTTTGTAGAAAAAGTCGAAGGTGAAGGACGACGTCGAATTGAAATAGTTCTCGTAACTCAGGTCGAACTGATCGGCCGTGACCGGCTTGATCGAGGCGTTGCCCGAGTCGGCGTTGAACACGAAGTTATAGCCCTTCACGTTCGAAGCCACCTTGGGCCCGTTCGGATCGTTCCAGACGATGAACGGTGAGTTCGGCGAGGTATTGATCGCCGGCGCCTGGATCGACACATAGTTCCGCAGTTGGCCGAAGTCCGGACGCGACAGGGCGCGCGACGCCCCGAAGCGGATATACTGGTCGTCCGCCACTTCGAAACGGATGTTGAAGCTGGGCAGCCAGTTCGAATGGGTTGCGCCGAACGTGCTCTTGATGGCCGGGCCGCCGCTGAAGTTCATGATATCCGGGGTCAGATAGCACGACACGTTGAGCAGGTTCGACGGGCCCGTAGGCGTCGAACAGGGCGCCAGGGTCGTGTACCAGTTCGGATTGTTGAAGGCGATGCCGCCATTGCTTTCGACGCGGGTTTCGACATAGCGGATGCCGATATTGCCGTTGACGCGCCTGCCGAACAACGTCGTGTCGTCATTGCCGAAGCGCAGCATGGCATAGGCCGCCGTCGTCTTTTCCGAGACGTCCAGCATTTCGCTATCGTTATAGCAGCCGTCGGTATTGCCGGCGCGGTCGCAGATCGGCGTCCACTTCAGCGGCGTGTTCGTCGTGGCGCCCGACAGGCCGTCGATGTGACGCTGACGGTCGGCCAGGACGTCGTTCGACAGCCAAGGCAGGGCGCTCGGATTGAAGACATTGCCGTCATAGAAGCCGTCGCGGAAGGGTTCCGACACCCACATGTTCTCGCCATAGCCCTGGAAGGTCTGGCCGGCATTACAGGCATAAGGCGCGGGCGTCGTGTTATCCAGGTTGAAGGCAGGCCCGTTACAGGCGTTCCACGGCTGGACGACCGGCGACCAGTTATAGGCCGAATAGCGCACCTTCTGGTCACGTTCGGCATAGCGCACGCCGATCTTCAGCGAGTTCAGCCAGCCCGTTTCCTCGAAGCGGTACTCGGCATCGGCGCGGGCCGAAAGCTGGGTGGCGTCGTTATCCTCGACGTGATCCTGAATGAAGGGGATATACCAGTTGTGCGGGTTGGACAGGCCGCCCGCCGCGTAGTTGACATTGGTCCCCGGCAAAAGCTCGATATTCGGTGTGCCGTCTCCGTTCGTTGAGTACTTGACATTGGCCAGCGTGTTGGCGGCGACCAGGATGTCATAGTTGTTGGTCTCGGCCGTGACGTACTGGACGTCGAAATTGGCGCGCAGCTTTTCGGTGATTTCCCACTTCAGGTTGGCGGCGATGTCGCGCGTGCCTTCTTCGTGGTCGAAGATGCGCGACTCGTTGGAAATGCCCGTGCCCTGACGCGTCGAGGTACAGCCGCCACCGCCGCAGTAGTTGACGAAGGGCAGGCCCGGAACGGCCGAACCGATGTCGATAGCCGCAGCGGTCGAGCCGCCCCAGCCGCCCGACGGCGCGGTCAGCGTGCCGGAATCGAGCATGCCGTCGGCGCCGAAGACAAAGGCCGGCGTGCCGTCGGCCGGCGCGATAACCGCTGTCGTCTGCGGCGAGAAGGCCGGCGCCGCCCACAGGTCGAAGAAGCCGACATTGGTCGAGCGCTCCTTCCAGGCGTTCTTGTAGTAGGTGTCGTTATATTGCAGCGTGAACTGCACCGTCTTGGCGTTGTTCTGCCATTGCAGCGCGGCGGCAATACCGCGACGGTCGCGGTCGTATTCGACCTGGCTGAAATTGACCTGGCGGGGCATGTAGACCCAGCCCGTGCCGCCATAAGGGTTTGCGGTACAGGCGACGCTGCCGTCGGCATTGACATTGGCGGCGGCGGCCGTGCCGAAACCGGCCGAGCAGAAGGCGCCGATGCGCTGACCGACCACGCCTTCGGTTTGCGTCAGAACATGGCCTTGCGCGTAGTTGAGCATGACACCGAACTCACCGGCTGGCGTCTGCCAGCGGTTGGTGTAGATGCCCGAAAACTCATAGGTCACTTCTTCGGAGCGGTCGCCATAGTTGGCCTTGGCCGACAGGCCGATGACCTGGCCTTTCGAATCGAACGGCAGGCGCGTGCGCAGGTTGACCGAGCCGGCGATGCCGCCTTCGATCATTTCGGCCGTCAGGTTTTTGTAGCTGTCGACGCCGGCCATCAGTTCCGGCGACACGTCGTTGAAGTTCAGGCCCCGCGCGCCGTCGGCGGTGAAGACGTCACGGCCGTTCAGTTCGGTGCGCACAAACGTCAGGCCACGGATCAGCACCTGGGCCGGTTCGGCCGAAAAGTGCGTCGAGTCGTCCGACGACTGGAAGCGCGACACGGTGATGCCCGGCACGCGCTGCAACGCTTCGGCGACCGACTTGTCCGGGAAGGCGCCGATATCGGTGGCGGTGATCGAATCGACGTGGGTGTCGGCGTTCTTCTTGATGTCCTGGGCGGTCTTGAGCGCCTTGCGGACGCCGACGACAACGACGGCGTCGTCTTCGGTCGGCGCGGCGTCCTGAGCCTGCACGGCTCCGGCAACCGTCAGGGCCGCCAGCGCCATGAGGGACACGCCCCCTTTAAGCACTCGGCCGCTGATGAAAAGGGTGTTTCGCATATTTCTCTCCATGTTCAGTCCGATTCCCGCGGACTGGTGTTGGTGGCATCATTGTCGTTGCACCGAAGCGCGCAGGACGAAGGGCCCTGTCGCGAGACGGTGATTTTCTTGCTCTTCCAACACTTGACTTATGGAGACTTCGGCCAGCGCGATGGCGGATGACGGCCGCCCGGCTTTGACTGTGGCTGCGAATGCTCTTTGTTTTTTGTTACAGGCTTTGTGCGGTACGCCTGCCTGTGGCGTGTCTGGTCAGGCTGTCTGCCCGCCCCGCGTGCCCGGCGTCAACCGGACGCATATCTCTGATCGTCTCCCTGAGTTCCGATGGCTTTATGTTCTTATCGGATCATCGAATGACATGACGGTCGTCATATCAGTCATATGATGTGCATAATATAAAACAAGGATGAGGCAAGCGCAAAATCCAATGTTTCCAAAATTTTATAAAAGCGAGGCGGCTTGCAAAAATATCACATTGTTCGTTGCTCAGCCGCCGCAAGGGCTCGACGCATCCGCGCCGGCGGGCAGTCGCCCTTGCCTCGCGATGCTCGGAGGGAGGCAGTTAAACAATAAACCTACTTTGCAGGATATCAGACCAATCATCTTGCTAGATAAATCGACCTAGCTTACATTAAAAACATCTGGAGAGGATTATGCGAATTAACTCGAAACAATCTATTGAAACAGCCAATACGGTTTATGATCAGTATGGAAGTTGGAAAGCGGTTCGTAGCGCAGCAAAATTTGAGGATGGCAAATATATAGTTGTCGGGCAGCCAGCAAGCGCGCCAACGGCTACCTCCCAACCGAACAAAAAAGCGTCGCCGCCCGCAAAACCAAAAGGCTGATGTTCAGCTACACACTTTTCTTGGCTCTACTGCTTCTCTCCCCTGGCTTGGCTGTGTGGGCTGGATTCCGTGCAGGAGACCGGAACCACCTGTTATCGCAAGCTCCTGAACGCCCTCAATCCACGTTCAGCTTACTGGTTATAGTATTTGGCGCCCTCACAGGCCACTTTATCATGGCCTGCATATACGCCGCTCAGGCCCTATGGTGCAAGGCAACTAATTTTTGCGCAACAGTCTCGTTCGACACCAATGTGTATCGGATTATTTTACACAACCATAAAGGGGATTGGGCGTCATCCGACATAGGCCTACTCTGGTGGCTTCTCGCATTACTCTTGCCTTCTGTATTTGCAGGGTCGGCCGCCTATTACATCAGCAAAATTAAAGCGGTTAGGAATTTTAGGGAAACGGCGACGCTGGGATGGCTAAAGCGAGTGATAGACCGTAAACCGCCCGAAAGCGGTTTTATCCTAGCTTATGTTGTAACCAGTATTGAAGCTAACAGTTCTTACGTCGCGTACGAAGGGATCGTCGAAAATATTGCATTGGATGACAACCGAGCTATCACGATGCTCGTCTTAAGCAGTTGCGATCGATTTCTTGTAAAAATGACCCAAACAGCATTGACAAGGGTGGACTCTAAGCGTCCCCAAAAATCTATTCCGCTGCTACAAATTGAGGCAAAAAATATAAAGAATGTTGCACTTGAGGTTTTTGCTGTTACACCGCCAATGCCACCATCTAAAAAATAAATATAGTAAATAGAGAGGTTGCTATATTTGCCTGATACATATCTATCAAATCAAATTTCGGGGCCACCATTCTCAGCCAAACTACACATAACTATGAAATCGGGAAATTCATTCGTTGGCACAGGCTTTCACGTTGCTCACAAAGGCAGAGAATGGTTACTAACGTGTAGGCACAATATCGAGGATCGCGACCTCAATTTTCTAGGCGTTGTCGACATAGAAACCCTATCTATAGTCAATTCGGACAACCGCCTGTTACCAGATAGCCGTACAATAGTCGGACTACGCGTTGACAGGCATGTTCTGGACTGCGCTGCAATAGAATTATTCCCCGACGAATGGGGATCAATTCCCAAATTTTCCACTGACCTTAAGATGTCTATGGAAGGCGGTTCTCTCCCAAAAACGATAACCATTCGGGGTGAAAATCCAGAACAATACGTTGAAGTCGAACCAATTAGCTTTATCGTACTTCAGGGCTATACAGCTCCAGATGTAGTGCCAACGACATTCCAAGGCGCGAGACTCCCCCTGCCTGTTCCAAGCCACGTCCCCGGCTGGATGGTGACGTGCCTACCGGTGTGCGAAGGTGGTTTTTCCGGAGGGCCGATATTAAAGATATCGAACTCTCAAATTTCGCTATTGGCCATAATTACGAACGTTTTTCCAGTCAACGCCGAAATGACATTAACGGATGGAAGAGTGGCCCAATTCTCAATACAGGCAACAGCAGGAGTACCGATAGCACCTCTTCTATGGGCGCTTGATAAACATCCTCAAGGGCATGTCATTGTTGATGTACCGCAACCTGTCCGAGGCATTTGATAACTGAAAGCTGGAAATAATATGTCGCACATTATTTTGAGACGTCCTGATGGTGGCCGTGTAGCGGTTCGAAAGAGTGACGTCGCCGTGGTGCAGCGTTCCCCATGGGGCAGTATTGTGATCTTAGCTAGCAACTCCTCATCCGTCGAAGTTGAATATACTGTTGAGGAACTGACTGCATTATTGCCTGATCTACGCTTTCATGCAAATGACACAATCCTTAATCCAGATCATATCATTTCTGTTAGTGAAACGCCAAAAGGACTGGATTACATTGTGGCCGGAGGCGTGACGCTAACCCAATCCGATGCCGATATCGATCAATACATCGCTGCTATGCAAAAAATTGGCGCGGTAGTTTAATTTTATTCAAAAGGAAAAAGGGTTCAGAGCCACTTCCCTTCCACCTCATCTTCGGCGCGCAGTTCTCTTCAACGGTTGAGATTCGCGCATATAGATGCCTTTGAGCTACGTTATGAGACAAAGTAGACTTTTGAGAACAACCATATATTGAAATTAATCAGGGGATTAAGTTCGACACTTGGCAGAAACTGTAAATGACAAATGGCCTCCCAATATATTACCTTAGAAAAGCCGAAGGAATTCGACCACAGCTCTGGAAAGTCGACGATGATGGCACCTGGGGAATTACCCCATTGCGTACAGCAAAGCCAATTCCGACGTCACCCGACCGCCAAATTTGGGATATCCACGCCGAGTCAGGTTGGCGGAAGGAGCAGTTTGTCGAACCTAAACTTGCACCGGGAAAATATTATCAGCGTATCGCTCGCCCCTACGCTTTCGATACATCTTTTGGATGTCCCATTACAGAAGCCGATCAGCGATACATCGCCGAGGCATTAGGACAACTCGAAGTCTTCTGTCGGGACCTTGATGCAATTTGCAGAACCGTGCATCCGGCCAAAGAAAACTTCGGTACGTTCGGTCATGACATTCGCAACCTGCCTATCCTCGCATGCACCGAAATAGAAGCCCACTGGAAAGGTGTCCTCCGCCTTAATGGTCGCCAAGGAAGATCCACGACTGACTATGTGTCTTTGCACTCCGTCATGAAGTTGAATAACTACGAGCTACGTTTCAATCGTTACATTTGGCTGGGCGAATTTTGCCCGTTTAAGAACTGGGGCAATGCACGGACTGCAACTGCCGATTTGCCTTGGTATGCCGCTTACAATGGGGTGAAGCATAATCGAGAGCAGGAATTCCATAGCGCGAGCCTCGAGCAAGCCTTCAGCGCGATAGCCGCGTGCGCGATTCTATTAATAGCCCAATTTGGCCCTCAAGGGCTCGGATATATCGATCAGACCCAAACCGGCCTGTTCTCCTATTTCGGGTTCACCGAATACCCCGAATGGGACATCTCTGACCATTATGTTGATTGGCTGACAGAATCGGGCGGCGAATTTCGGTCGATAGAATATCCTTGGTGACAAAGCTGGAATTTCGGGAACGGGATAACAATTGACTCTACTCCCCCTCCGTCCCCCTCAACAACTCCGCCAAATCCGCCTTCCAGAACTTCGCCCAGGTATGGGTGCCGTGGCCGCGCGTGTCGGGCGAAGACGGAATAAGCCGGTAGGTCACGGTTTTCAGGCGCGGCAGGACCGTTTCGGGGATATTCAGTTCCGGCGGGTTGATAAAATCGTCCGCCGAGTTGATCCACACGGTCGGCGCGGTGATCTTTTCCAGGCCCGGCAGCGGATTATAGGTCCGCGACGAATCGAACTGATAGAGGAAGTCGTTGGCGTCGCGTGAGGCGATGTCCTTGGCGATGCGCTCACGGACAAAAGCTTCGGCGGCTTCGCGCGTCGGATACTGCGCCTGGAAATATTCCGGCGCGCTGCCGGCCATGACCGACAGGGCCGCTGCCGTGCGCAGGCCCTGCACCGGCGGGGTCGTGTAATTGCCGCCCTGCCAGGCCGGATCGGCGCGGATGGCGTCCATGGCGGCGACGCGCCACATCCGGTTGCGGCCGGCGATTTCGACCGGCTGGCAAGCCATCGGCATCAGGGCGTCGGCAAAGTCCGGATGGGCTTCGGCCCAGACGAAGATGTGCATGCAGCCCATGGACGTGCCGAAGATCAGGCGCAGGCGCTCGACACCAAAGGCCGCTTTCAGCATCTGCCGCTGGGCTTCGACCATGTCGGCATAGTCGTACTTCGGAAAGGCCATGCGCAGACCATCGGATGGCTTTGACGAGGCACCGTGGCCGATATTGTCGGGCAGGATGATGAAGTATTGCGCCGTATCCAGCGGCTGGCCCGGGCCATAGAGTTCGTCGGCAAACTGCGGCGCCAGGAACTGCGCACCCGAACCGCCCGTGCCGTGCAGGATCATGACGGCATTTTCGATGCGGCCCGCGCTGTCGCGCCTTGGCGTCCCCAGCGTGCGGTAATGCATGCGCAGGTCTTTCAGTTTTTCGCCCGTGCCGAATGTGAAATCGTGCAGGACCACCTCGCCCTCGGTCACGGCAGGCCCGGCGACCGCCGCCGGCGCGATCAGGCAAAGGGCTGCGCCAAGGCTGAGGGAGAGGTTTCGAAACGCGATCATTATGGCACCTCAAAAAGGGCCTGGATGACAAACGGCGCCAGGCCGCGGCTGCTCAGGCGCATACCTTATAAGGCACGTGCGTCCGGCGACAGTGAGAAAAGGGGCCGCTCTCCCGCACACCCCTTATGCGGGAAGACTGTTGCACCGCAGCAAACGCGACTATAGGTTGCCTTCCATTGCGACTCATTGCGGTGGACGCGGTGGCCCGTCGTTTGCAGGCGTATAATGGGTTGGTTTTCCAAAGAGGGGTTTATGAAGAAGCTTGGCTGGATCGCAGCGCTGGCGTTGATGTTTGGCGGCTCTGCCGCCCACGCGCAACAACCGGGGACATTCATCGCTGCCTGGTTGCTGGACGGAACCATGTCGGCCTTCGTCGACAAGGCGTCCATCTACCGCAGTGGCGAGACGGTATCGGCCTGGGTCAAGGTCTTCTATTTCGATGACCAGGTGCAGGACAAGGTCGCCTACCGGACCAGCCGCGTGACGGTCAACTGCCTGGCGTCCAGCATGTGGATGGTCTCGACCTCGACCTATGACAAGAAGGGCAACCCGATCGATTCGGTGGATTACAGCAGCCTCGGTCCCAAATGGACGATCATCGAGCCGGACAGCTTCCCCAGCCAGATCGCCAACTTTCTGTGCGCGAACGATATCGAAACCGACTATGCCGACAGCAAACTGCTTGGCGACGACTATCCGGCCGCGGCCGCGCAATATATCTACGACCACTATAACTCTGCCGGCAACAAGACCGGTGGCCGGCGCCAGGGGTTCTGAGAAGGGCATCCCTGCCCCTAAAGGTGGAAACACGCGCGACGAAATCCGGCGATTTGACGGATCTCCGTGACGGAACGTCAAGAACATCTGTCGCTTAAGGTGTTGACGGTGTCGCTAAAGTTGTGCGAGCATCTTGCGGGGAATTCGAATTGCCGAATTTGGGCCGGGGCATGTTATCTAACATTTTGGATTTGGCGAAAGCTAAAGGCAATGGCGTAATCGTACTGACGATAATCGCCTGGATGACATTTGGCGCCATGGGCGCAACCCTCTGGAGCATCGCGCTACGCGGTATATGGACGGAAATCGGCGCAGCGTTTGTACAGGGCATCTTGAGCGCAGCGGCTATCTTTTCGGCTTTTTGGCTTCAAAGCCAGCAAAACCGGACGACGCGAAAGCATGAAGCTGAGAGTGCGGCCGAGGCGGCTCGACACCAAGACCGCAAAGAGCTGATATTTACTTTCGGCCTTATTGAATCAGCTCAAATTTTATTTGATCAGATATGTAATAGCGCAAACAAATCTCCAGAATTCGACAATCATAAAGATGCGTATATTGTTATGACACAACAAGAAATGTCGTACCAAAATACCATAAACTGCATGCAGCTGTCTGACGACAAATATATATCAGCCATCACAAATCTAAAAAGATTGACAGTCCTTATGTATAGTCTCTTGTCAAAAGAATCTTTCGATTTAGATAAAGCAAAATACGTCTCAGCATACCTTAGAGAAAACACAAAAGATTTAGTTGAAGCGGCAGAAAAATTGGAAACGAATACGTTATGACCGAAGGACCATTGTCAGACACTGTTGAGCTTATTGTTCCTGCCAATGGCGAGGCCGTTCCGTTGGAGGCGGTGACGACCTCCGCCCAGGCGTGGAGCGATCTGCTGAGTGCAGTGACCAGGCCCAGGCGTCACAGCAGAAAGCCAATCCAGAAACTTGTATCGGATATAAGCCGAGGCTCTTACCGCTTCGCCCTTCAATACAGAAGCGAAGACGATCTGGACGAAGCTTTGGTCCACGCCTTAGGGCTGATAATGGACGAGGCAGGTGGGCGGCGTCGGGCGGGATTGGTATCTGCCTGTTCCCAGGAGAAAAACAGGCAATTTCTTCAGCCCCCTCATCGAAGCATACTCGCCGACCCTATGGTGAGACGGAGTCTTCGCAAGCTCTATTGGGCATTGAGTGAACTGAAGGCCAAGTCCTTTTCAGTTGTCTTCAAGGGACGGACCTACACAGCAGAGGTCGGGGCCCATCCTGTTGATCAGTTTAGCGCGATGTTCAAGGCGCCGGACATCGAAAGCGACGTGTTTGAGGTAAACCTCGAGCTCATCCAATATGATGCAACTGACCGAAAAATGAGCTGTCTATTTTGCGGAATTTTCTACAGCTTCCAGGTTTCCGGGGACGATTTTGGAACGTTCGTTGTGAATATGGACCAAAACAAATTGACCGGAGCCATCCTGAGATGCCGCGTAAGGCACATATTTGGTCGCGTAGGAACGGGTCATCAGCGTCTCAACCTGGTTGAGGTAATTGGTTGGGCGCCATACCCAGAATATACCATTCGGCCAATACCAAGGGGTATTTTTGTCGAGGTTCCAACGTCGGAACCTGTCTGATTAATGACTCAGGCGACGTCTGCCAAAACCAGAAAACCAATCGCAAGGTTCATTATACTGACGCGTCTCCTTAAATCAGGTGCCTTGGCGCTTCCGGCGGTGCGTGATGCGCTTCCCTGTCCTCCGCGTCCGTGGCAACCGGCTGCCCAAGGCGTGCGGTGATCGTCTGGCGGGCGTTTTCGACGATGTGCTTCTGCGCTTCGGAGGACTTGACCGCACGCGCCATCACCACAGCCCCGGCCAGTTCGCTCAACAGCACCACCGCCTGCGTATAGGCTTCGGCCTGCGCAAAGCCCATCATTTCGAACTGCGCGGCGATCAGGCTCTGAAGCCGCCCCATCCCCGCCTCGAACCGCCTGCGGGCAGACGCTCCCAGCCGCGCCACATCGCCTGCGCACGCCGGCACCGGACAGCCCTGCCCAGGCTTGTTGACGTGCGACAATGACAGATAGTGCTCGATATAGGCCATCAGCCCCTGATGGGGGATAAGCCCGCGCGTCCGGGTGGCGAAGCGCTCGCATGTCTTGTCGAACATGACCTCTATGGCCTGCTCGATGAGATCGTCCTTGGACTCGAAATGGGCATAGAAGCCGCCGTGGGTCAGGCCCTGCCGTTTCATCAGCGTCGCGACCGACAGGCCGTCCGGCCCGTTTTCACGCAAAAGCATCGCGGCTTCGGTGAGGAGCCTGACGCGCGTGCGTTGCTTATGGTCTGTCCCGTACCGCAAACGATCTTCCTGGATGATCCGCCCGTTAACAACTCTAGGCCATGCCGGCCCAAACGTCTACAGGCGTCGCGCCCGATCGGGCACGGTAAAATCATAACCCGTTCAATGGCTTGAACCCCCGCCTGAGGGCCCCGCATGGTTAACGGGACACCCCCGTTTATTAACGAGGTCTTTTCACGTTTAGGCAAGTCCGGGCGATTATTAATGGATGACATCAGAACGTTCCGGCTAGGGGACCATCATGCTTCGCTTTGGGCGCACCTGCGGGCGCGCATTCATGCGCTGCGCTTCGGGCAGTGTCAGCACACTGTTCGCCTTCGGCCTTCCCGTCATTAT
>CAMLLA010000079.1 GCA_946480525.1 uncultured Asticcacaulis sp.
TTCCATGCGTCCCCCTGCCGCAGTATGCAATGTCTTGAGAAATAGGTTGCAAATCATATAAAGATATCTTTATGTGATTATATGGAAAAGCAAGCTGCCCAGTTCCAGTTCGATGCCCTTCTCGACGCCCTGCGCGCGGCCGGTGAACCGACGCGTCTGAGGCTGTTGCGCCTGCTGGCGCGCGACGAATTGTCGGTCATGGAGCTGGTGTCGATTCTCGACCAGAGCCAGCCTCGCATTTCCCGGCATCTCAAGCTCATGACCGAGGCCGGCCTGATCGAGCGCTTCCCTGACGGCGCCTGGGTGTTTTATCGGCTATCGCACGCTCCGTCCATGCGGCCGCTGCTTGAAGCCATTCTGCGTCTGTCGGGTGACGCCTATCCGGAAGACCTGTTGCAGCTCGAAGCCGTTCGCGTGACGCGACGCAAATCGGCCGAGGGCTATTTCGAAACGATCGCGCCTAAATGGGATGAAATCCGCAGCCACTACGTCTCCGAAACCGATGTCGAGGCCGCCGTTCTAAAGGTCCTGGGAGATCAGCCGGTCCGTCAGCTGATCGATTTGGGGACTGGCTCCGGCCGCATGCTGGAACTGCTGGCAGGCCGTGCCGAAACGGCCATCGGCGTCGATCAGTCCCAGCATATGCTGAATATCGCCCGCGCCAAGGCATTTGGCGCCGGACTGACCCATGCCGACTTTCGTCACGGTGACATTTACGATACGCGTCTGAACGGCGGGACGGCTGACCTCGTCGTTATCCATCAAGTGCTGCACTTCCTCAGCGATCCGGGCCGGGCGATCGGCGAAGCCAGCAGGCTGTTAATGCCGGGTGGGCGTTTGCTGATCGCCGACTTTGCCCACCACGGTCTGGAAATCATGCGCGAGCAGTACCAGCACCGGCGCCTGGGCATGCTGGACGAAGACATGGCGGACTGGTTCCGCACCGCCGGGTTGACGCCCTGCACCATACTCGACCTGCCGCCGCAGAAATCCGGCGGACTGACTGTAAAAATCTGGCTCGCCAGAAAGCACTGAGATTTTGTATGAGCCCCGTTCTTAACCGTGACTCCCTTCATCTGGCGCCGATCGCCCGCTCATTGTCCGAAGGCGGACGCGTGCGCGCTTCCTTCGAGTTCTTTCCGCCGAAGACCGAGGAGATGGAGCAGACCCTGTGGACGTCGATCGCCCGCCTGGCGCCGCTCAATCCGACGTTCGTTTCGGTGACCTATGGTGCCGGCGGATCGACGCGTGAGCGCACGCACCGGACCGTCAAGCGCATGCTGGATGAGACGCAACTGCGCCCCGCCGCGCACCTGACCTGCGTCGATGCTTCGCGCGCAGAGGTCGACGAGGTCATCCAGGCCTATTGGGATGCGGGCGTGCGTCATATAGTGGCGCTACGCGGCGATCCGCCGACAGGTTTCGGCGACTATACACCGCGCACCGACGGCTATCAGAATGCGACCGAGCTGACGGCGGCGATCAAGCGCATCGGCGACTTCGAAGTCAGCGTAGGCGTCTACCCGGAAAAGCATCCGCAGTCGCCGAGCCTGGCCTTTGACCTCGATGTCCTGCGCCAGAAGGTCGATGCCGGCGCCAGCCGCGGCATCAGCCAGTTCTTCTTCGAAGCGGAGACCTATCTGCGCTACCGTGACGCCGTGGCTGACGCCGGCATCAATATCGACCTGACGCCGGGCATCATGCCGGTGACCAACTTCAAGGGCCTGCGCCGGATGGCGGCGGCCTGCGAGGCGGATATCCCGGCCTGGCTGGAAAACCTGTTCCAGGGACTGGATGACGATGCCGAAACGCGCAAGCTGTTGGCCTCCGCGGTAGCCGTCGAGCTGTGTCTGGAGCTGGAGCGCGAAGGGGTGCGCGATTTCCATTTCTATACGCTCAACCGCGCCGATCTGGTCTATGCTATTTGCCGGATACTGGGCGTAAAGGAAGCCGCATTGTGAAAAGCCTATCGATCGCTCTGGCGCTGATGTTGCTGCCGTGTGCAGCCATGGCTCACGATCCGCAATGGGATGCGCCGTCCGAGCCGTTCCGTATCGCCGGAAATGTCTATTCCGTCGGCACCGAAGGCATTGGGGTCTATCTGATTACGTCTCCGGCAGGTCATATCCTTCTGGACGGAGCAACTGAAAAAGGCGCTGCGGTCGTCGAGGCCAATATCAAGGCCCTGGGCTTCAAGCTGAGTGACGTCCAATACATCATCGAATCCCACGCGCACTTGGATCATGTCGGCGGCATCGCGAAACTGAAGGCTGACACGGGCGCGACATTCGTCGCCAGCGCCGGTGACCGAAAGGCACTGGAAAGCGGCGCGCATGACGGTGACAATGAAAATGGACCGGCACCTTTTCCGGCGATAAAAGTCGATCGCGTCGTCGCCGATGGCGAGATCATTGTCGTCGACGGTATCGGCATGAAGGCGCACCTGACGCCAGGCCATACCAAGGGCTGCACGACCTGGATGACCGACGTGATGGAAAACGGCGTGCGCTATAGCGTGCTTTTCTATTGCAGTGCTTCCGTCGGGGGCAACGCCCTTGTCGGCAATAAGGTGCATCCCGATATAGTGGCGGATTATCGCAAAAGCTTCGCCACGTTTAAAAGCCTCAAGGCTGATATACCGCTGACCAACCACCCCTTTCAGGTCGAGATGGCGAAGAAACGGGAGGCACAGAAGGCGGGCAAGGCCGATGCCTTTGTCGATCGCGAAGCCTTGCCGAAGCTGGTCGCGGCGCAGGAAGAGGCCTTTGAAGCTGAGTTGAAGCGTCAACAGGCACACAAGTAATTCGAGGGTATGTCCCTATTATAATCCCCTCTCCCTGTTTGCGGGGAGAGGGTTAGGGTGAGGGCTACAGAAAGACGACACATGAACCGAAGCCAACGTATCGAAGCCCTGAAGGCCGCTGCCAAGGAGCGTATCCTGATGCTCGACGGTTCGTGGGGCGTGATGATTCAGCGCCGCGGGCTGGATGAGGATGACTTCCGCGCCGAGCGCTTCAAGCACCACACCGGCCAGCTCAAGGGCAATAATGACATCCTGTGCCTGACGCGGCCGGACATTATCGAAGACCTGCACAACCAGTACTTTGCCGCCGGCGCCGACATCTCCGAAACCAATACCTTCTCGGCGACGACGATTGCCCAGGACGATTATCATCTCGATCTGCTGGCGGTCATCGACATCAACCTGGAAGGCGCCAAAATCGCCCGCAAGGCCGCAGACGAATGGACGGCAAAAGAGCCGGAAAAGCCGCGTTTTGTCGCCGGCTCGATCGGGCCGCTGAACAAGATGCTGTCCATGTCATCGGACGTGAACGATCCAGGCGCGCGCCTGGTCACCTTCGACCAGGTCTATCAGGCCTATCGCGAACAGATCCAGGCGCTCAACGAAGGCGGGGTCGATCTCTACCTGATCGAGACCATCACCGATACGCTGAACTGCAAGGCGGCGATCAAGGCGATCATGGATCTCGAAGACGAAGGTCTGGAACAGCTGCCGATCTGGATTTCGGGCACCATCACCGACCGTTCGGGCCGGACCCTGAGCGGCCAGACCGCAGAAGCCTTCTGGAACTCGGTCAAGCACGCCAAGCCGTTTGCCATCGGTTTTAACTGCGCCCTTGGCGCCGATCTGATGCGGCCGCATGTGGCGGAACTGTCGCGCGTGGCGGATTGCCTGGTGGCGGCCTATCCGAACGCGGGCCTGCCCAACGCCATGGGGCAGTACGACGAGCAGCCGCACGAAACCGCCCACGAACTGCATGAGTGGGCCAAGGACGGCATCGTCAATATCCTCGGCGGCTGCTGCGGCACGACGCCGGACCACATCAGGCATGTGGCCGACGAGGTGAGGGGCGTCACGCCGCGGCAGGTCCCCGATCGTCCGAAGGCGCTGCGCCTGGCGGGCCTTGAACCCTTCGAACTGGCATGAAAATAGCGGCGATCCTGTTGGTGGCGACAATGCTGGCGGGATGCGCCCACCAGCCGCCGGTTGGCCGCATTTTGAGCTACAGCCGCAGCAACGCAGACGGCTCCGAGTTGGAAAAGGTCCACGTCTATCGTGAAACCGCCAATCGTGTCGCGGTCAACAAGGCGGTCGAGCCCTGTACGACTTCGGCCTATGTCACAGCCGACCTTGATCTGAAAGCGCAACAGCCGACGCGCCTGATCGCAGGCAAGCTCAACCGGCAGGGCGGTCAGGACGCGTTTGGAACGCTGACACGCAAAGATGGCGCTCTGCGCGTCGAGATCGGCGATCACACCGAAACGCTGCCGGTTCCACCCGGACCGTGGATTCTCTACGATTTCGATCTCGCCGATCTGA
Source organism: uncultured Asticcacaulis sp. (assembly GCA_946480525.1). Next base: position 4,343 of record CAMLLA010000079.1, read on the forward strand.
CGTCGCTGCTGCCGGCGCGTCGCGATTACAAAGCCGATTTCGCTTTCGGCGTCGCCCTTGTCTGGCCGGAGGACGGTGTCGAAACCTTCCTGCGCTGGCAGGGCCGCGCCACGGCGCGCTTCGCTGAAAGCGTAAACTGGAAGGGCAGGGCGGCCTATCGCTTTGACGTCGCAGGCGCTGTCTCCGGGCCACTGTGGATCGACGCCCGCGACGGTCATGTGCTGGAAGCGAAATGGGCGGAGCCGAACCATCCCGGCTATACCGATTACCATCTCGTCCTCGATACCGTTGATGACGGCGGCGCGAACGCATGGCGCACACTTTTGATGAGGCACTGGCAAGGATGCAAGGCCAATGACTGAGACTCTCGACAATCTCGCCGACATCTTCAAGAACGCGGAACACGCCGCCAGATATGCCGAAGGCCCGCGGCGCTTCGTGCCGGGATTCGACGGCTTGCACCGTATTATGCTTCAGCTGTTGCGTGAGCGTATGCCGAAGGACGGCAAGGTCCTTGTCCTCGGCGCCGGTGGTGGACTGGAAATCCTGACCATGGCGCAGGCCGAGCCCGGCTGGACCTTCTGTGGCGTCGATCCTTCGGCTGAGATGCTGGACGCCGCCCGGCTGACCCTGGGCGATGCAGCCAGCCGGGTCGAGTGGGTCGAAGGGTTGATTTTTGACGCGCCACAAAGCCGGTTCGACGGTGGCACCTGCATGCTGACGCTTCATTTCGTACCGGACGACGGCGCGAAGCTGGAAACCCTGAAAGCCGTGCGCGCACGCTTGAAGCCCGGCGCGCCATTCGTCATCGCCCATATGGCGATCGACAAGAACGCGGCCGACGCAGACCTGCAATTCGAACGCTATGCCAGATATTCCGAAGACAGCGGCACCGATCCGGAGATGGTCGCGCGGGCGCGAACCCACGTCAAAGGGATGCTGCACAGCGTTGGTCCGGCGCGCGACGAGGCCTTGCTGAAAGAGGCCGGTTTTACGGATGTTGAGCTCGTCTTTGCCGGCCTGACCTGGCGCGGCTGGGTCGCGTACGCATGATGCTGACACGAAGTGACAGGATGGTGGCTGGTTTCGGCTGAGACCGGGCTGGCCAATTTCAAAAAACAGCGTTAGCGTCCGGTTTCTATCGCAACTTTCGAGCATCGGGGGCTTGGAACATGACGACACGCCGGGACATCCTGACACGTTTTACCGCCGTAGCCGGTTTTGCCGGCGGCTATGCGGCGCTGCACGCCCTTGGCTTAACCGGTTCCGAAGCCTGGGCGGGGACGCCTGCGCTCGCGCCCGGTTCAGGGGAGGGCGTCAAGGTCGCTATTCTCGGCGCCGGTCCAGCGGGTCTGGCGGCCGCCTATGAACTGGGCAAGGCCGGCTATCACTGCACCATCCTGGAGGCGCGCGACCGCGTCGGCGGCAGGAACTGGACCGTGCGTAAGGGCACGCAGATCGACTATATCGACGGCACGAAGCAGGTCTGCGGCTTCGACGATGGCCATTATTTCAACGCCGGCCCGGCACGCATCCCGGCGCACCATCAGGCGACGCTCGGCTATTGCCGTGAGTTCGGCATCGAGATGGAAACCGAAGTCAACTGGTCGGGACGTGCCCGCATCCAGGCCGACCGGCTGAACGGCGGCAAACCGGTCGAGATGCGCCAGGCCATATTCGACTATCGTGGCCACATGGCCGAACTGCTGGCCAAGGTGGCGAACAAGGGGGCGCTTGACGACGCCTTCAGCAAGGAGGACCGCGACAAGCTGATGGCCGGGCTGTCGCAGTGGGGCCGCCTGAGCGAAAAACTGACCTATGGCGGCAGCGACAATGCCGGCTACGACCAGGACCCGGCCGCGGGTGCGCAAGGCCCGAAATTCCGCACTGCTCTACCATTGTCGGTGGTGGGCGATCCCTTCGTGCAGGCGGTGGCGACCTTTGCCGACGCGGCCGATTTCCAGGCGACGATGCAGCAGCCGGTCGGCGGCATGGACCGCATCCCGATGGCATTCGAGCAGCGTCTGGGCAATGTCATTCGCAAGGGCTGCGAGGTCAAGCGCATCCGGCGCGGCAAGACCGGTGTCGATATCTTCTATTACGACAAGGTGACGGCGCGCGCCGACGTGCTGTCGGCCGACTACTGTATCTGCACCATTCCCTTGCCGGCGCTGGCAGGTATCGCCAATGACTTCTCGAAGCCCGTCAGGGCAGCGATCGACAAGAACAAGGGAAGCTATGTCGGCGGCTATAAGATCGCCTTTCAAAGCCCGCGATTCTGGGAAACCAATGACCACATCTACGGGGGCTTGAGCTTTACCGATCGCGATACCTTTGCGACCTGGTATCCGTCCAACCGCTTTCATTCCCCCGAGGGCGTGATCATCGCCGGCTACGCCTTCGACGGCAATATGGCGAAGCGCTCGATGCCAGAGCAGATCGCCTACGCGCGGGAAACCGTCGAGCGTCTGCATCCCGGACAGGCCGCGCTTATGAAGTCTCCGACCATCGTCAACTGGGCCAGCATTCCCTATTCTCATGGACTGGCGGGCTTCCTGTCCCAGGGCGACCCTGACGCCTATGCGCTGTTGTCACAACCCGACGGTCCGGTCTATTTTGCCGGCGACCATATGAGCCATGTTTCGTCCTGGCAGCAGGGCGCCTTCTGCTCCGCCCACCGCGTCGTCAACCTGATTGCCGAGCGGCAGAAATCTCTCAAAGCCTGAGGAGGCCCCGATGTCCCGTATCCTTTTGAAGCTCACCCGGGTGGCCGGGACGGCCGCCATCCTCAGCTTGCCGCTGTCGGCCTGCGTGCTCTATGACGGCCCGGGGGACGGCGATCTGCACCTGACCGTCGATGGGCCGCCAGCGGGCGAGGTCACCCGTATCTATGCCGGAAGCTTTCCTATCGCTCAGACGGTCACCGTGCCACCCGGCTACTCCACGGTTTACGTATCGGGCATGGTGCCGTCGCCGGTCGAAGGCACGACGGATCGGTATGGAAACACCGAAGTCCAGACCGAAAGCGTGCTGAAAAAGATCGAGGACGCGCTGAAAGCCGAAGGGCTTGGCTTCGGCGACGTCGTCAATATGAAGGTCTACCTTGCCGGTGATCCGGCCATGGGCGGAAAGATGGACTTTGCCGGCATGATGAAGACCTATTCGAAATATTTCGGCACTTTGGACCAGCCTAACAAGCCGACGCGTGCGACGGTGCAGGTCCAGGCTCTGGTCAATCCGGCCTATCTGGTTGAAATCGAGGTTGTCGCGGTGAAGAAGGCGAAATAAAAGAACCCGAACTTCATCGGGACCTGCCATGCGCACCACGATTCTTTTCGGCGGCAACAGCCGTGAACGCCTTGTCGCCGTCGCCACGACGCAGGCCCTGACGACGGCCTTGCCGGACGCCGACCTGTGGTTCTGGGACGCCGACGACACAGTCCACGAAGCGACGCGCGAGGCGGTCTTAAGCCACGACCGGCCGTTCGAGATCGCCTTCAAGGCTGATGGCACGCGTATCGGCACCTTGGCCCTGGCGCTTGACCGCGCAGCTGCCGAAGACAGGGTCCTGGTGCTGGGCCTGCACGGCGGCTCGCCCGAAAATGGCGAGTTCCAGGTGCTGGCTGAAATGCGCGGCGTGCCGTTTACCGGTTCGGGCTCGGCCTCGTCCAACCTGGCCTTCGACAAGGTGCGCGCCAAAAAGTTTGTCGCGGCGGCCGGGGTTCATTCTCCCGGCAATGTCAGCCTGGCCGAAGCCGACGAAGCCCTGGCGCACTACGGCAAGCTGATCGCCAAGCCGTCGCAGGACGGGTCGTCTTTCGGCCTGATCTTCGTCAATTCGGCCCAGGACATCGAAGCCGTGCGCCAGGCGGCCAAGACGGCCGAATACGTCATCGAGCCCTTCATCACCGGCGCAGAATCGACGTGCGGCGTGCTGGAACAGGCCGACGGCTCGCTGATCGCCCTGCCGCCGGTCGAGATTATCCCGGACGGCGGTGCCTTCGATTACAAATCGAAATACCTGGCTGCCGGCACGCAGGAGATCTGTCCGGCGCGCTTCCCGGCCGAGGTCAATGCCAAACTCCAGGAGCTGGCGATCAAGGCGCACCGCGCCCTGTCGTGCCGCGGCTATTCACGTTCGGACTTCATCATTTCGAAGGACGGTCCGGTCTATCTCGAGACCAATACGCTACCTGGCCTGACCAAGGCCTCGCTCTACCCCAAGTCGCTGAAGGCGCAGGGGATCGATTTTGTCGACTTCCTGCAGGGACAGATTGATTTGGCAATCGAAAGGGGGAGAGATTAATATGGGGGCTTGGGGTAAGGAGCCGCTCGAGAACGATGACGCGCTTGACTTTGTTAGCGGCTATGGTCGGGAAGGCCATCCCACTTGGGACGACGTACGCGACGAGCTTCAGGAAGTTATCGCCGCCAGTGACTATCTCGAAGCGCCTGACGCGTCTCAGGCGGTCGCAGCGGCTGTTCTTGTCGCCTCTGCGCTTGGCAATAACACCTACTTGCCGGAGCCGTATTCTGGCCTGCCGAAGCGCATGGGGCCCTCGCCAAAAGACCTTATCTCCCTTGCAAATCTAGCACTTGTTCGAGTTCGTGGGGAAAATTCCGAATTGAACGAGCTGTGGCGGGAAGCTGCAGACGATTACGCAGGATGGCTTAAGACACTTGATGAGATCCAAAAAGTGTTACATCAGGCGCAATGACCCCTACCTTTATCAATATCGGCGAACGGACCAATGTCACGGGTTCGGCCAAGTTCAAGAAGCTGATCGTCGAAGGCAACTATGCCGAGGCGCTGAATGTCGCGCGTCAGCAGGTCGAGGCGGGCGCCCAAATCATCGACGTCAATATGGACGAAGGCCTGCTGGATTCCGTCGTCGCCATGCGGACCTTCCTGAATCTTTTGGCCGCCGAGCCCGATATTGCGCGGGTGCCGGTCATGGTCGATTCCTCCAAGTGGGAGGTGATCGAGGAAGGGCTGAAGTGCGTCCAGGGCAAGTGCATCGTCAACTCGATCTCGATGAAGGAAGGCGAAGACATCTTTCGCCATCACGCCCGTGAGTGCCTGAAATATGGCGCGGCCGTCGTGGTCATGGCCTTCGATGAGGTCGGGCAGGCCGACACCGCTGCGCGTAAAGTTGAGATCTGTACCCGCGCGTACAACATCCTGGTGGGCGAAGTCGGTTTCCCGGCCGAAGACATCATCTTCGATCCGAACATCTTCGCCGTCGCGACGGGCATCGACGAACACAACAACTACGCTGTCGACTTCATCGAGGCGACGCGGACGATCAAGCAGACGCTACCCTATGCCCGCGTGTCGGGTGGGGTCTCGAACGTGTCCTTCTCGTTCCGTGGCAATGAGCCCGTCCGCCGCGCCATTCATTCGGTCTTCTTGTACTATGCCATCCGGGCCGGCATGGACATGGGCATCGTCAATGCCGGCGACCTGCCGGTCTATGACGATATCGACGCCGAACTGCGCGAAGCCGTCGAGGACGTGATCCTCAACCGGCCCCAGCGCCACAATGTCAGCAATACCGAATACCTCGTCGACCTGGCGCCGAAGTACAAGGGCGAAAAGGGTCAGGTTCAGGTCGCCAATCTGGCTTGGCGCGAAGGCTCCGTCGCCGAGCGCCTGAAGCACGCGCTGGTTCACGGCATTACCGAATTCATCGATGCCGATACCGAAGAGGCGCGTCTGCAGGCGGAACGTCCGCTGCATGTCATCGAAGGCCCTCTGATGGCCGGCATGAACGTCGTCGGCGATCTGTTCGGCGCGGGCAAGATGTTCCTGCCCCAGGTCGTCAAGTCGGCCCGCGTCATGAAGCAGGCCGTCGCCTGGCTGATGCCCTTCATGGAGGCCGAGAAGGAGGCGCACGTCGCCGCCGGCGGGACCTATCAGGCGGCTGGCAAGATCCTGATGGCGACCGTCAAGGGCGACGTCCACGATATCGGCAAGAACATCGTCGGCGTCGTGCTCCAGTGCAACAATTACGAAGTCATCGACCTCGGCGTCATGGTGTCGTGCGACCGCATCCTGGCCGAAGCCAGGGAACACAAGGTCGATATGATCGGCCTTAGCGGCCTGATCACGCCTTCGCTGGACGAGATGGTCTTTGTGGCGCGCGAGATGCAGCGCACCGGCTTTGACATTCCGCTGTTGATCGGCGGCGCCACGACATCCAAAACACATACGGCGGTCAAGATCGAGCCGGGCTATCAGAACAACCAGGTGGTCTATGTCCTCGATGCCTCACGCGCCGTCGGCGTCGTGTCGAACCTGCTGAGCGAGACCGAACGCGACACGTTTGTCGCTGACACCAAGGCGGACTATGCCCGTGTTCGCGAGGCCTACGGCAAGGGTGGTTCGCAGCCGCGCGCGACGCTGGCTGAGGCGCGCGCGAACCATTTCAGGATCGACTCCGAAACGGAAAAACCCGTCAAACCGTCCTTCCAGGGCTTGAAGACCTTCAGTCCTTACGACCTGGCCGATCTGGCCGACCATATCGACTGGACGCCGTTCTTTGCGACCTGGGAACTGGCCGGCAAGTATCCGGCTATTCTGGAAGATGAGATCGTCGGCGAAGCGGCCACGAGCCTGTTTGCCGATGCGCAAGCCATGCTGAAGCGCATCCTTGAGGAAAAGTGGTTCGAGGCGCGCGGCGTCGTCGGTTTCTGGCCGGCCAACCGCAACGACGAAGACGATATCGAGGTCTATGCCGACGAGACGCGCACTGAGGTTGTCGCCACCTTCCACAGCCTGCGCCAGCAGATGAAGAAGACGCGTGAAGGGCAGAGTAATACCGCCCTGTCGGACTTTGTCGCGCCCAGGGGCACGCCCGACTGGATCGGTGGCTTTGCGGTCACCGCCGGCCACGACGAAATGGAGATCGCCGCCAGGTTCAAGGCTGCCGGCGATGACTATAACGCTATTCTGTCGACCGCCCTGGCCGACCGCCTGGCCGAAGCTTTTGCCGAGGCGTTGCACAAAAAGGTCCGGCGCGAGCTGTGGGGCTATGCGGCTGACGAAGACCTGGACATCAACGGCTTAATCAACGAACAATATAAGGGCATCCGCCCGGCGCCGGGCTATCCGGCCCAGCCCGATCATACCGAGAAGTGGACCCTGTTCGACCTGCTGGATGCGCGCGGCCGTACCGGTATGGAACTGACCGAAAGCCTGGCCATGACGCCGCCGGCATCGGTGTCAGGGCTCTATTTCGGGCACCCGAAGTCGCACTATTTCGGCGTCGGAAAGATCGAGAAGGACCAGGTCGAGGATTATGCTCGCCGCAAGGGCTGGACCGTCGACGAAGCCGAGCGGTGGTTGTCTCCGATCCTCAACTACGTACCTTAGCCGCTCTTCAACGCCGCCTGGGCTTCCGCCGACAAGGTTACCTTCACAGCCTGAGATCCGGCAGTGGGAGCAGGCGTGTTGTCCTTGAGATAATATTCCGGCCGCGTCGGATTAAAGACGCGTGCAGCCGACAAGGGGCTGATGCACGCGGTCAGGGCTTCGATCGTCTTGATCATGATGTCACCGGCCTTCTACCGGGAAAAGTGCTGAGTTTTCAATCGATATGCTAACTCATGCGTGTATTTTCGCCGATTGAAGTTAAAGCACGGTTAATCGGCGCGGCGCAGGCGACAGCGCGCGGCCAGAAGATACCGCTCTGTTAACCGCTTCGCCCGTGGCAAGCGTTGCCCTGTAGATCGTTTTAAGGCCGGGGCCCTGCCGGCATTAATCTTTGGCGACTACTGTGACCCGGTCTCGGTGGCAGCCGCAGGTTGCGTTGCCGCCTGGGCGGGGGGCGCGGTTTTTACGGCCGGCAGTCCCTTCGATTGCAGTGCGCGCCGCGACAAGGTGTTGGTCGCCACCGGAGCATTGGGGTCTTCGGGCGCCACCTGTGCCGTCAGCTTGGGCTGGGGCAGTTCGTCATAGCCGCGCGGTCCGCCGGAATTCAGCGTGTCGGCGATAACCTGAGCCTCCTCATCCGTCGCCATTTCGGCGAACAGGTTGGGATGGCCGGAAATACGCGTCGCGGCATGCTCGCAATCGCCCGGCAACTGCCACGTGGCATAGGCATAGGCCGCCTTGTGCACCTCGGCCTTGCGCGCCCCGTCCCAGGCGTCGTAGCCGTGCTGGCGCGCCTTGTCGGCAACGGCAAAGCCTTCCGGCGTCTTGCCCTTGCCCGACAGGGTCAGGGCGGCCTCATAGGCGCGAAGATACGACTTGCCGATGGTCTGAATCCGCGGGTCGACCGGTTCGATCGATGAAATCTGTTCCGCCAGTTGCATGTTGCCGGTCAGGATGCCGTGACACCAGGCGACCTTCTGATAGTCGTCGGCGGGCGCATCCTCGATCGTCGGCGAGCGCGGGCTGCCATCGGCGTTAAACAGGACAAGCGGCTTGAGCTGCTCGGCCGTCGGTCCTTTCGGCCTGGCCTTGACAGTGCTGGCGGCAGCGCGCTTTTTGGGCTTGGCATCTGCCGGCGGGGCGGCATTCAGCGCCAGGGCGCAGGCCAGGACTGGCGCGAGGGAAAGGGTCAGCAGCCGCAACAGGTAAACTCCATAAGTC
>CAMLLA010000080.1 GCA_946480525.1 uncultured Asticcacaulis sp.
CGACTTCTTCCGGCCGCGCGGCCTGGGCTGGTCGGCCGGGACGGGCGTGCCGATGGCGACGGGCGACAATATCGTCTTCAGCGTCGAACGCCGGTTCGACGACGGCCCTGTGGAAAAAAGCGCTGTTGAGCGCCTCAACGCCCTGCGGCCGCACCTGGCCCGCAGCGCCTTCATCTCGGCGCGGCTGGGATTGCAACGCGCATCCGGCGCCAGCGAGACCCTGACGGCGCTTGGCCTTCCGACCGCCCTGCTCGACGCCGGCGGGTCCGCCGTCGCGGTCAACAGCCTGATGGAGGCCCTGACCGACCACGTCAAATGGCGCGCCAATGACCGCTTCAGCCTGAAGGATGCGACCGCGCAGGCCCATCTGCAGGCGGCGCTCGATGCGCTGGCGGCGGAAAGGCATGCCCCCGTCCTGTCATTCCCGGTGCGCGACGAAACGGACGCCGCCGTCATGGTCGCGCATCTGATCCCGGTCAGCCGCACGGCGCGCGACGTCTTTTCGCGCAGCTACCTGCTGCTGACCCTGACGCCCGTACGATCGGACGCGGCGCCCTCGGCGCACCTGATCCGGGCCCTGTTCGACCTGACGGCCGCCGAGGCCAGGGTGGCGCGCGGACTGGCGGCCGGCCAGTCGCTGGAAGAAATCGCGGCCGAAGGCGGCGTGGCTCTCAGCACCGTCCGGTGGCAATTGCGTCAAATTCACGCCAAGACCGGCTGCACGCGCCAGGGCGAGCTGGTGGCACTTATGGCCAATATCGCCATAGGGCGGTGAACACCGTGCGGAAGCCCGCGCGCTGCGCTCTTCCCCCCTAACCCCGACCCCGATATTTTATACTTGAAATTATATTTCATATGCAGCAAATTTTCCTGAAGCCACTAATGGCAAGGTCGACCAGCCACGTCATGACGAACCTTCGCACCTCGCGTCGTCGGGCAGAAGGCGGGCATGGGATCAGGGACTATCCGGAATGGATCAACGCCCAGGAACCATACGAGGTCGATTTTTACCGGCAGATCAGGCCCGTCCAGATACCAAGCGGAAGGCTCCTCTTATGAACAAGCGTCGCAGTTTCCTCATGGGCGTCGCCGCCGCCTCCCTGGCGCCTGGTCTTCTTCACGCCCAGAGCCTTACGGACGAGCAACGGTCCGCGGCCAAGACAGCGAACGCCGACCCGACACTTGCGCCCGACCTGCTGCTGCCGGAACAAGACCTTGCCTGGTGGCGTGACGCGAAGTTCGGCGTCTTTGTGCATTGGGGTCTTTACGCCATTCCCGCGAAGGGCGAATGGCATATGTTCAACGACAAGGTCGATCCGGCAGCCTACGCAAAGCTGGCGGACGAATTCAACCCGCAACACTATCGCCCCGAGGCCTGGGCCCGGATTGCCCGCGAGGCCGGCGCAAAATACATGGTCATGACCGCCCGCCACCACGATGGCTTTGCCTTGTGGGACAGCCCGGCAAGTTATGGCAACTATGATTCAATGCACTCCGCCGCCAAACGGGATCTCTTGAAGCCGTTTGTGGAGGCCGTCAGGCACGAAGGATTGCGCGTCGGCATCTATTACTCGCCCCTCGACTGGCGCTTCCCGGGCTATTTCCACCCTAAGGAACTGCCCGAAAACGCCGCGCTCCTGAAGAAGCAAACCTACGGGCAGGTCGAAGAACTGATGAGCCGCTACGGCCCCATCGACATTCTTTGGTGGGACGGTGGATGGCTGGCGCACAAGGGAACCGACGCTGATGCGGCCTGGTTCTGGGAACCCGACAAGTTGATCCGAATGGTGCGGCATTACCAGCCTAAAGCGGTCATCAACCCGCGGTCCGGGTGGCAGGGCGACTTCGACATCGCCGAAGGCGCGGGGGGCATTACCGGTCCGATCAGGGCCAGGCCGTGGGAAAAGACCTTCTCCCTGAATAACCATGCGTGGGGCTATACGCCGGAAGACAGCGTCATGACCTGGGAGGAGGTGATCCGCTTCCTGGTCGAAGCCGTTGTGCGGAACGGGAACCTGCTGGCGAACGTGGGCCCGGACAGGGATGGGGCTTTCCCGCCCAGACAGACCGAAACGCTCCGCGGAGTCGGTCGCTGGCTCAAACGCTATGGCGCGACTATCTACGACACCCGGCCAGGACCTTACCAGCCGGTGGACGGGGTTTACGGAGCAACCCGGCGCGGCAGGAACATTTTCATCCAGGTCCTCAGCTGGCCGAACGATGAACTGGTCCTGCCGGCCCTGGATTTAAAGATCAAGGACGTCGTCAATGTCTCCGGCGGCAAGGTGGCATGGCATTCCGATGCCGGCGGCCTCAGATTATCCGTCCCGGCCGCGGACCGTCAGTCTCCCGTCACCATCCTTCAATTGAAACTGAAGTAAAGCCTCCGTCCAACGACGCTGCGATCTGCACGCACAGTTCCGGTCCTGAATTGGACTTCTCATGGAGCGTAATTGGTGTTAGCCATTATGACCTTTCGCGGACATAGTGACGAGGACACACCAGATGAGCGCGCGCGCAGCCTTCCTTTCCGCCCTCTGCCTGTCGGCTGCCGTCATGGCGTTACCCGTCGCGGCAGAACCTGTCGTCGCCGCCTATTACTTCCCCGGCGGCGGCAAGCCCGATGCGCTGACGCGTCCGTCAACGACGAAACTCACCCACCTCGTCTACGCCTTCGTCCCGGTATGCGGTGACAGCTCGGCCTTCGATGCCGATGAAAAGAAGCAACGCGAGCCACTGTGCAAGGGCGTGGCCGACTACGCCCTCACCCTGCCCGACACCGGCGCCATGCGCGCGGAGCTGAAGGCCATGACTGAGTTGAAGGCACGCGATCCGGGCCTCAGGATTATCGCTTCGGTTGGCGGCTGGGGCATGCCCATGTTCCCCGAAGTCGTCGCCCGGCCCGAGCGGCGGCAGGTCTTCATCCGGTCCGCAACGGATTTCCTAACGCGTTATCCGGTGTTCGATGGCATCGACATCGATTGGGAATATCCGGGTGGCGGCGATGAAGCCCGCGCGCCGCTTGGCGACAACGCCCGCCGCCAGGAAGCGTCGGACCACCGCGCCCTGATCGAAGGCCTGCGCATCGCCTTAGACGGCCTGAAAGCGCAGGACGGCCGTAAGCGCCTGCTGACCACCGCCGTGGCCGGCTATCCACGCTCGGTCGCCGGCATCGACTGGCTGGGCGTGCAGGACGACTTCGACCTCGTCTTCGTCATGACCTACGACTTTACACCGGAAAAGGCATTCCAGCGCAACGGCGACTATTCCGGCGGCGGCGGCTGGCCCGGCCACCACACCAACCTGACCGCCAGCCCTGCGACCGATGGCTATGGCGCCGACGCCATGATCGACAACCTGTCGGCTGCCGGCGTGCCAAAGGCCAAGATGGTGCTGGGCGCGGGCTTTTATGCGCGCGAATGGACGAAGGCGCGTTTCGGAGACGGCCGCTTCCCGGCCAGCGGCGGAGACGGCGTTTTCGTCGGCATGGCGTCGTGGACCGAGGTCAAGGCACGGGGACCGGAAGCGAAGGGCTGGACGGCCGGGTATGACACAGCTGCCGGGGCAGCCTATATTCACGACCCCAAGACCGGCGGCTTCCTGTCGCTCGACACCCCACAAAGTCTTGCCGACAAGGGGGCCTATGCCCGGCGCGAAGGTCTGGCCGGACTGTTCGCCTGGGAATTGACCCAGGACGACGGCACCCTGGTCGAGGCCATGGCGGACGCCGTGACGGCGAAGTAGCTGTGAAGGTGGCCGAAGGTCCGCGCCGCCGTCAGTCGCGCGGGACGTAGACCAGATGGACCGTGTCGTCATCGATCAGCGTGCTCGACACCAGCGTCAGCGGCGGACGGGCCTCGCGGAAGAACGGCTTGCCCTCGCCCAGCACGAACGGCCGCACGTGCAGGTGATACTCATCGATCAAGCCCAGCCGCGCCACCGCGCCCGCCAGTTCCGGACCGGAGACGCTGAGTACACCATCCGTGCCGGCCTTTATGCCGCCGACCTGTGTTCCGATGTCACTCGATATCAGCGTCGCGTTGGGCCCAACCGTCTTAAGCGTGCGGGACACGACCCATTTCGGCAGCCTGCGCCAGAGCTCGGCGAACTCGCGTTCCGGCGCACCCCACTCGGCCCTGTCCTCGTCCCAGTAACGCATGAGTTCGTACATACGCCGGCCATAGATCGCCCCGGCATGGCTCCTGATCGTCTCGATCCAGTAGGCGAAATGTTTCACGCTCGGCACCGGCATGACAAGGTTGCCGCCGAGATCGTCGACATAACCATCGATCGAAACATTCATTGCCAGGATAAACTTGCCCATGACCGCCCTCTTCGCGTTAAAAACCGCATGCATCTTGCAAGTGGTTGAACGCTACCCCAACTGCCCGCATACTGCAAGCAGTTAAAGCAGGGTCTCTTCATGCCTCAAACGGAAAGATCCGGCTGCCCGATCAACCTGACACTCGAGCAGTTGGGTGATCGCTGGAGCCTGATCGTTATTCGCGACATCATGTTCGGCAATCGCCGCACCTATGGCGACCTTCTGGCCCACAGCGAGGAAGGCATCGCGTCGAACATCCTGGCCGACCGGCTGAAGCGCCTGACCGCCTCCGGCCTGCTGACCCGGCGCACCGACCCGGCGCACCGGCAAAAGATCGTCTACAGTCTGAGCGACCCCGCCATCCGGCTCGTGCCCCTGCTGGCCCATATGGGCGCGTGGGGACGCCGGCATACCCGGTCGAGCCATTCGCTGTCCGTTCGCGCGGAACTGCTGGAAAACGGTGGGCCGGCCCTGTGGGATGGCTTCATGGATGAACTTCGCCACATCCACCTGGGGGCGCCCCGCCCGGCGCAATCGGTATTGGCGCAGCTTCAGGCCGCCTATGAGGAGGCGATGGCACAGGCCAAGGATGCGGACGGCGCGGAAAAAACATCGCCGTCACAGGACTAAGAACGTCCGCGACGCGCCAAGTGTTCATAAGTGCGCTTCGCTAGCGGCAAAAAAATCTATACTTATCAACAGCGCTGGGGCAGTGGCATTCCTACACCGTTTCCGCAACGCACCATTGACGAATAAATCGCTTCGCAGGCGCAAAAATTCCATTGACATAAGGAACCTGGCGGCGCAGCATTATTCACAAGACACGGAATCGTGCACCCTCCCCCAACACAGCAGACATCTGCATAACTATCCTTGTTTATTGTTCAGGCGGGCGTCGATACTGCGCCTGTCCGGATGGACACTGTATTTTTATGTCAACTGGCCGTAGTTTTCCATGCCGGTCATGAATTTATCTGCCTAGTCAGGTCCGGAGAAGCGAAATCCGGCCAACACGAACACAACTTTAAGACGAATACGATCACCAATCCCCAACAGGCTGCGCCGATCGTGGCATGGCAACCGGTCCGGCGGGCAAAGAAAGGGCATGGCCATGGCGATCACGTACAAAAACGGCGATACAGGCAATGACTGGCTCGACAATTCCCTATCTGCCGGACCCGTGCAAATCCAGGGACGCGGTGGCAATGACACAATTATCGGCGGCGTCGGCAACGACAGGCTGTATGGCGAAGATGGTAACGATGTCCTGACAGGCGGGCTGGGCAGCGACACACTGAGAGGCGGGCTCGGCGCAGATACCTACGTCATCTCGCGCGCCGACCTGGGCAAGGGCGACGACACCCTGCTCGATTTCGACGGCGTGGGCGACGGGGCCATCGCGGGCGGCGATGTCCTTCGGTTCGAGGGCTTCAGCTCGACCGCGTCGCTGACCTTCGTCCGGCACAACGGCACCGACCATGTCTACCTGATCAAGGATGGTGCGTTTTCAAGCCTGATCACCATCGGTTATGCCGGCACAGCCAAGCTGGTGGCGGGCGATTATCTGTTCACGGGCGTGATCGCACCGCCCCCCAATCGTGCCCCTGTGGCCGGCGCCGATACGGCGGTCGTCCCCGCTTCCGGACCCCGCACGATCACCCTTGCCGCGTCGGCGCTACTGGCCAATGACAGCGACCCTGACGGCGATGTCCTGCGCATCATCGGCCTGGGGACGGCGGCGCACGGCACGCTCAGCCTGTACACCAACGGCACGCCGGCAAACTTCGCCGACGACGTCATTCTTTACACGCCTGATGCGGGCTATGCCGGCCTCGATGCCTTCAGCTATGCCTTGAGCGACGGCACGGCCAGCGCATCGGCAACCGTCATGGTCACAGTAGAAGCGCAAGCCCCCACCGCCGTCCCCGTTTACCGCAGCGGCACGAACAGCGACGACGTGATTGATGCCTCATCGGCGACCGGCGCCCAATATATCCAGGGCCGGGCCGGCAATGACGCGATTGCGAGCGGCAGCGGTGACGACAAGCTCTATGGCAATGACGGCAACGACAGCCTGGTAGGCGGCGGCGGCGCGGACAGCTTCAGCGGCGGCGCCGGGGCGGACACCTACGTGATTGCTAAATCCGACCTTTCCGGCCGTACCGAAAGCATCATGGATTTCGATGGCGCCGGCGATGGCGCCGTGTCAGGGGGCGACGTTCTCCGCCTTACAGGTTTCGGCATGGGCGCCACGCTGACCTTTGTCCGCCAGGCCGGCGCGGACCACGTCTACCAGATCAAGGACGGCACATTTACCGCCCAGTTGAACATTGCCTATGGCGGCACGGCAAAGCTTACGGCCGGCGACTACGTCTTCGTACCCCCCGCCCTTCCCGCCAACCACATCCCCTCTGCCGCGGCGACTTGGGTTGCGACACGCACTAACAGCATCGTCTCAGGCAGTCTCGCCGCAAGCGATGCCGATGGCGACGCGATCCGCTTCAGTCCTGGCGCCGGTCCGTCCCACGGCACCCTGAAGCTCAGCGAAGACGGTAGCTATGTGTATGCACCTGCAGTGGGCTATAGCGGCAGTGATGCCTTTGGGGTGCGGCTGGACGACGGCAACGGAGGCCTTAGCGAAATCACGGTGACCGTCACAATCGCTGTGTCGGACAAGGACCCGTCGCCGTGGCGTGACACACAGGCGGGCAATGGCCTGGTCTTCGTGCAAAGGGATGGGACGACGGGTTCTTTCTACGTCGCCGCTGATACGGCGCGGGTGACGAAAGGCGGCGGGGCCGTCGCCGACTGGACCGACAGTGGCGTGATCCTGGGCATCCCGCAGGGCGACGGCTATGTGCTCGAAACCACCGCAGGCGGAGTAACCACCACCCGCCCCCTGGCCATCGGTGAGGTTATCGCCGCCGCAGGACAGTCGAATATGGAAGGCTGGTTTACTTATGCCGGCAACGCCATGCCGGCCGAAACAGGCATCTATATATGGGTGCCGCCGACCAGCGACGGCCCCGGCAAATGGACCGCCGCCACGGGCGCGGGCGCCATGGCCTTCGCCAGGACCCTGCGCCTGGCGGAGCCCGACATACCGGTCGCCTTCGTTACAGGCGCGGTTGGGGGCACAAAACTGCTGCCGGCCACCAATGTCGAATACTGGCTGGACACCGGCGCAGGCAGCCTCTACCAGGACACCGTCGATCTGCTTATGGCGGCCAGCCATGGCCATGCTGCCATGATCCTGTGGAACCAGGGCGAGGCCGACGCCGCGTCGCGCGTCGATCCCCTGCTTTACGCCGCCGGCTTAAAGACCCTGTTCGCCCGCTTCGGCAGCGACGTCGCGCCGGAACGCATCGTCATCAGCGGCCTGGCCTTCACACGCGGCAATGCCGATGCCTTGCGCGCGGCCCAGGCCAGCGTCGCGTCCGCGGACGGCCACATCCTTTACGTGCCGACCAGTCCCGCCATCGAGACGTGGGACGAAACGCACCTTACCGTTCCTGCCCGGATATTACAGGGCACCGAAACAGCCCTCGCTGTGTTGGCGGCTGAGGGCACTGCGCCGCCCGGCATCAGCAGGCAGTCGGGCGGCGCAGCCAACGACACGCTGACTGGCGGCGCCCTGACGGACATCCTTCAGACCGGGGGCGGCAATGACGACGTAAACGGTGCCGACGGCAACGACATCCTGCGTGGCGAGGCTGGATACGACCGCATTTCGGGCGGTGCGGGCGAAGATGCCCTGTCCGGCGGGCTCGATGCCGATACGGTCGACGGCGGCGCGGGCAATGACGACGTCTTCGGCGATAGCGGCGATGACCAGCTATGGGGCGGCACAGGGAACGACCTGCTGGATGGCGGCACGGGCGCCGATGTGATGGCCGGCCAGACCGGCGACGACACCTATATCGTCGACAATGCCGGCGACATCGTCAGCGAAGCGACGAATGCCGGTACCGACACCGTTATAGCCCGGCTGACCTACGCCCTGGCCGCCTTCGTCGAAAACCTGATCATCGATGGCAAGGAAGCAATCAACGGCATCGGCAACGCGCTCAACAACCTGCTGACCGGCAATGACAACGCCAACCAGCTGTCGGGCCTAAGCGGCGACGACAGCCTCCAGGGCGGGTCGGGCAACGATACTCTGGACGGTGGCGATGGCAACGATAGCCTGACCGGCGGCTCAGGGGCCGACAGCCTGATCGGGGGCGCCGGCAACGACACCTACTATATCGACGCCGCGTCGGACATGGTCATCGAGACAAGCATGGGAGGCATTGACACGATTGTATCGTCGGTCGCCTACACCCTGCCCCAGCATGTCGAAGCCATCGTCCTGGGCGGCAGGAGCCCGATCGGGGCGACCGGCGGAAACGGCGCCGACAGCCTGACCGGCAATATCAACGGCAACCTGCTGGACGGCGCGGGCGGCAACGATACGCTCATGGGGCTGTCCGGCACCGATGTCCTGCGTGGCGGATCGGGCAATGACAGCCTGTATGGCGGCGACGGCGCCGATACGCTTGTAGGCGGCCTCGGCGCAGACGTGCTGTTCGGCGATGCATCCAAACACAGCGGCGACATCTTCCTGTTCGAAAGCCTGGCCGACAGCGGTATTGGCGCGGGAAACCGCGACATTGTCAGCGATTTCGACAGCCTCGACATCTTCGACCTGCGGATAATCGACGCCAATGCCGGCCTCAACGGCGACCAGGCATTCCAGTTTATGGGCGAGGCGGCTTTCACAGCGGCCGGCCAGGTCCGTTACAGCGTCGTTGCCGGCGGCCTGCTCATCGAACTGAATGTCGATGCGGATCTTGCCGCCGACGCGCAAATCCTGCTGGCCGAACCACTGGCGGTCCTTGGCGCTTCCGACTTTTATTTATAGGACATGCATGGAAAAGGACTGCTAAGCCCTTAGCACGTCCAGCCACGCCCTGTGTTCCGCAGCGATGGCGTGTTCGGGCGTCAGCACGGCGTCCTTCAGCGCAGAACGCACCTCCGCCGGTGTCTCGCTGAACGGCGCACGCACCAGTTCGGCCAGAAGCGCGCGGCCTTTCGCCACCGACGCGGCATAAACTTCCAGAAAACTGGAAACGCTAACGTGCTGCGCAGGGTCGTCCATCCAGCAGTCATAGTCGGTCACCAGGCAGACCGTGCAATAGGCGATCTGCGCCTCGCGCGCCAGAAAGGCTTCGGGAACATTGGTCATGCCGACCACATCACACCGCGCGGCGTCGCGTAAGTAAAAGCTCTCGGCCTGGGTCCCAAGGCGCGGGCCTTCGACACAGGCATAGGTCTTACCGACATGCATCGGCTGGCCCAGCCGTTCGGCGGCGCGGGCGATGTCGTGGCTCAGCGCCGGACAGGCCGGGTGCGCCGTCGATATATGCGCGGCCACGCCATTTCCGAAAAAGCTGTAATATCGCTTGCCGCGCGTGTGGTCGAAATATTGCGCCACCACCGCCAGGTCGCCCGGCCGGATGTCTTCGCGCAGCGAGCCAGCCGCCGATAGCGAAAAGATGCGCCGCGCACCAAGCAGTTTGAGCGCGAAGATATTGGCCCGATAATTGACCTCGTGCGGCAACAGTCTGTGGCCGGCGCCGTGCCGCGCCAGGAACAGCAGCCTCTGGCCGAGATACGCGCCTTCGACGATCTCGCCCGAAGGCTTGCCAAAAGGCGTGTCGACATCATGGCGCGCGGCGATTTCAAGCCCGCCCAGCGCATAGAAACCCGATCCGCCGATCACAGCCAGCATGATGCACCCTTTAACAATGGTTCTTGAAATGCCCTTACCTTAGCGCGGCGCGGCGTGGGGCCTTGCTTCCCGGCCTACTCGCCCGAATCCGGCTGCCACAACTCGATCGGATTGCCTTCGGGATCGTGAATGCGCGCGAAGCGGCCGACACCCGGCATGTCCCATTCGGGCTTGGTGAGGACGTCGACGCCCGCGGCGCGCAAGCTCCCGGCCAAGCCGTCGAGATCGTCGACCCTGAGGTTCAGCATCCATTGCCGGTCGGCGGGGAAGTAGTCCGTATCGGCCTTGAAGGGCGAAAAGACAGTCGTGCCGGCGGCCTGCTCCCACATGCCGTAAGGGCCAGCGCCTACGCCCAGGTGCTCGGCATACCAGGTGCGCAAGGCGTCCGGGTCCTGAGCGCGAAAGAACAAACCGCCAATCCCTGTGACACCCATTCCCGGCTCCTTATGATTCGAAAGGGGTGCATATCCATACCACGATCCGCCGACATCCCGAAATTGGCGCAGCTATAATGCCTTCCCCAGGCAGACGCATTCGTCGCGGCCGTAGCTGGCGCCAAGATGCGCCGACACGGCCTCCGATCCGCGGCTACTGCGCCTTATCAATCAGGGCAGTTTCGGCATCGACACAAGCCCTGGCCATGGCGATCAGTTCGCCGGGCTTCTTTGTCTTCACCTCGTCGCGGATCGCCTGAGGCACTTCGACCTTCGAATAGAATATCAGCACCTCAGCTGACGCCTCGGCCATCTTGTCGAGTAAGGCGGACATCGCGTCCAGCTTCCTGGCTTCATCCGGCGTACGGTTTGGATTGGCATTATAGGCATCATTCCGCTTGTTATAGGCAATGACGGCCCGATCGTGCAGTTGCATCAATTCTTCGGAGACGGCGAAGCAGCGGGCGCTGGCCTGCGGGTCCGTTATCTGCGCCGCCGCCGGAGAGCCGACGACCGCGAACAGAAAAACCGGCAACATGAAACCCAGGCGATGACGCATCTCTAAATCCCCTCAAAGAAAAGCCATCGGCCGCATAACGCAATTATGTCTCAGGCTTGCAGCCGGATGGCAAGCCTGCTCGTGCGCCATCACTGTCTCACCCCCCCGCCATGACCGCTTCAGGCAAGCCCTCGGCGGCCTCTTTCACCGCGCGGCTGATGTCGGCGGTGCGCCGCCAGCCCGTCACGCGTTTCACCACTTCCCGCCACCTGACGCCGTCTCCCGTCATCGCCGCCCCGTCGCCCAGAACAAAGTCATGGATCAGTGCCTTAAGGAGCGTGGCTTGCGGTTGCTCCAGCCGCCCCAGGATCGCGTGGAAGCGGATGCCGTAGCGCGCGCGGATCTGCATGGCGCGCATCCCGTCCGAGGTCTGGCACTGCACCCGCTCCAGGCTCCGCTCTCCGACGCCGAAGACGCCGTGGGCGCGGGCGTACAGTTCACACAACTCCGTCGCGGCATTGCGCTCGTCGCCCGTCAGCGTGCCGGATTTCCACAACGATTCAAAGACATTGTCCGCCCTGCGCCCCTGCTTGCGGCGCATAAGCTTTCCGGGCGTTTCCGGGTCGGCGATTTCGATGATCTCCTCGCGCACATTGGCGTACTGCGCCAGCGTGTAAGTCTTTAACTGCAAAGCTTTTCGGGTCTTCTTGGTCATGATCGCCCCCTCCCCGTTCAATCGGCTTGCCGCGCGCCGAACAGCGGAAAGTCGCGCGGGCAATGCGCCATGATGAATTCGGCGTCTCCCCGCAAGGCCGGGCAGCCCCGGGCGGCTTTGACAGCGGCGATGAGCCCTTCCGAAAGCTCTGGCTTCGCAGTCTCATCGGTTTTCAGGCGTTCGGCCAGGGCCAGGATTTGTGGGGTCATCGATGTCTCTTTCGGTTCCGGAAAAGGCCGCAGGGCATGCATCAGGAAAGCGTCTCCACATGGATGCGGATCCAGCCGTCCGGGACATCGCCGCCCTCTTCGGCGACGCAGCGTTTGACGTGGCGCGCATTGTCGCCGGGGATGACGCCGCAACGGACGATCAGGTCCTGGGCGGGCCGGATCAGGTTCGACAGGTCGCGCGCCTCATTGCCACGGCCGGCGCGAACGATGACTACGACCGGCGCGCTGACGGCTATGGGTGTGCCCGCCCGCGTCGCATCGATGATCAGAGCGGCCTTGGCCAGCCACGACAGGTATTCGAGCGAGCGGACCCGGCCCCGGCCGCGCGCATTGACGAACAGGGCGGTGCCCGGCGGTGGCGCGGGCAAGGTAATGGTGAAGCTCATTGATCCCGCAGTCTTTCTTCATGTTTCTTGATGCCGTGCAGAACGGTCGTATGGTCGCGGTCGAGACGGCGGCCGATTTCCGGCGAGCTCATCCCGCCGGTGTGCAGCAGCCACATGACGTGCTGACGCCGGCGGACCAGATCGCCCGTGCGCGTCGGGCTGCGTGCGTCTTCAAGGGTAATTCCGGCGGCTTCGCAGGCGGCGTCGACCCGGGTTCTTGACCCGTTGACCCTGAGCACGACGGGCTCTGCCGCCGTCACCCCGTCCGAAGTCTTCAGCACGACG
Source organism: uncultured Asticcacaulis sp. (assembly GCA_946480525.1). Next base: position 12,647 of record CAMLLA010000080.1, read on the forward strand.
GCCGCCATGCGCAGCGCCAGGTGCTGCCTTTGCGCGGCGGCGACCGTCATGCCGGCCATTCGCGCCGCGGCCTCCCATCGGCCGGCATAACCGGCGCGCATGAAGGCCTGGGTCGACGGCAGTTCGAAGATGGCGGCGCTCATGCGGCATCTCCCTGCTCGAAGCCTGCGGCCATCAGCCTCTGTTCGATGCGCACCTGGACATTGCGCGCCGCCAGGACGGCCTCGGCACGGGCGTGGCCAGCCCGCCATGCCGCGTGA
>CAMLLA010000081.1 GCA_946480525.1 uncultured Asticcacaulis sp.
GCGCGACCGCAAGACGCCGATGAAGCCCATCGCAAAATATTCGGCATCCAGCCTGATCGGCAAGCTGGGCGACATGGATAAGTCAGCGCGTGAGGCGTGCGTGACAGCGACTCTCAATGAAATCGACTTTGCCGTTGGCCACGCAAAAACAGCCATGACCGCCTGGGCCAATGCAGACCTTATGACTGCGCGCGCCAATTCCCCCAGCTCGGCGACCCTGGCCTGCCTGGAAGGGGCATCATCGACCCGTGCCATGCTCGACCGCGCCACGGATGATACCGTCTCGGCCATCGACGCAGCCCTGTCGAAACCGGGAAGGAGCGTTATCGCAGTCCCCTTAAGCGTATTGTTGCGGCCCGATGGCGCCCTCGAACGCCTCAAGGCCAAGGGCGACGACATTTCCGAACCGGAGATGTGATGGACAGGCCCGTGCAACCGGCCTAGACCGTGCTGCATGACCGACCGCTTGTTACCCTTCGATGCGCCGCTGGAACGGCTGAAAGCCCTGCACCCCAAGCTGATCGACCTCAATCTCGATCGCATGTTGCGGGTGTGCGCGGCGTTGGGCGATCCACAGGACAAGCTGCCGCCGGTCGTCCACGTTGCGGGGACAAACGGCAAGGGCTCGGTCCTGGCCTACTTACGCGCCATGGCAGAAGCGCAGGGCCTGAGGGTTCACGTCTACACCTCGCCGCACCTGGTCCGCTTTGCCGAACGCATCCGGCTGGCGGGAAAATTGATCAGCGACGACTATCTGACCGATGTGCTCAACCGTGTCGAAGACGCCAATGCCGGCCAGCCGCTGACCTTTTTCGAGTCGACCACCGCCGCAGCCTTCCTGGCCTTTTCCGAAACGCCGGCCGACCTGCTGCTGCTGGAGACAGGCCTGGGTGGTGCACTGGATGCCACCAACATCGTCACCCACCCGAAACTGACCGTCATCACGCCGATCGACTACGACCATCAGGGCTTTCTGGGCGACGAACTGAACCAGATCGCCCGCCAGAAGGCCGGTATTTTCAAGCGCGGCACTCCCGCCCTGTCGGCTCGCCAGCCCGATGAGGCCGCCGCCGCACTTGAGCGCCAGGCGCTGAAACTGGGCGTGACCCTGACCAGCATGGGCCAAGGCTTCGACACATGGTCCGAACACGGTCGATTGGTCTTCCAGGACGAGGACGCGCTCTATGACCTGTCGCTGCCGCGCCTGGCAGGCGCGCACCAGATTGCCAATGCCGGCGTCGCCATCAAGGCCGCGCTGATGCTGGGCCTGACACCAGACTCCATCGACGAGGGCTTGAAGACTGTGACCTGGCCGGGGCGGCTGCAACAAATCAAGGCGGGGCCTCTGTTCGCGGCGCTGCCGCCGGCATCTGAGCTATGGCTCGACGGTGGACACAATCCCCATGCGGCGCGGGCGCTGCGCAACTTCATCGACGGTCTGCAACTTCGCGACCCCAAGCCGTTGCAGGTCATCTGCGGCCTGATCAACACCAAGGACGCCGGCGAGTTCTTTGCCTCGTTTGAAGGCCTTGATGCGCGCTTTGCCTGCGTCGGCTTCTCGTCCGATGCCGCCATCGCGCCCGTCGATCTGGTCGTCGCCGCGCAAAACAAAGGGCTTGAAGCGGTTGTCGCCTCAAGCCCCCTGGATGTCATTCAATCGCTTAACTCAGAAGCGCATCGCGTCCTGATCTGCGGTTCGCTCTACCTGGCCGGCGATGTCCTGGCGATGTCGCCGGACACATGGCCTACCTAACAGCATCTCCGGCCGGCATTAGCTCGGTTTAGGCGATTGAGTTCTCACCCAACCACTCAAGCAGCTTCGCCTTCGGCATTGCGCCGACCTTCATCGAGGTCATCTGGCCATTCTTGAACAGGATCATGGTCGGGATGCCGCGGACGCCGAAACGCGACGGCGTCATCGGCGAGTCCTCGATGTTGAGCTTGGCGATCTTGACCTTTTCGCCCAGGCCTTCGGCGACTTCTTCCAGGATCGGCGCGATCTGCTTACATGGGCCGCACCACTCCGCCCAGAAATCGACCAGCACCGGAGTGTCGGACTTCAGCACGTCGGCTTCAAACGATTCGTCGGTAATCTTGTGGGTGCCCATGATGGCTTTCCTTTCGCAGCGGGTGCTGCACTCTCAAACGTGAGCAATATGTAATTGTCGTCGTGTCAAAAATCAACGCGACAGAACTTCGGCAAGCCTGAGATTTACTAAGGTCTCACTTAAGGGCGTAAGCCTGGGGCCGTCGGTCCACAGAAGCGCCGCCTCCACTTTCCGTTCCGGATAGATGCCGCGCAAGAGCGCCACATAGCCCGCCATCTGGCGCTGATAGGCCACGGCCGCGTCTTCGGCGCGATCGGGCGCCGGACGGTTCGATTTATAGTCGATGACCAGAACGCGGTGCGGCGTGACAACCAGCCGGTCGATGCGGCCCGACAGCATGATGGCGGCGCCGGCATCCGTTTCGCCAATCTGGCCGGCCAGGGCGACTTCGGCGCGCGAGTCCGGGCCAAAAGCTTCCGCGAAACGTTCGTCGTTCAAAACCGTCATGACAGCGTGGCGCATCTCGGCGCGCTGGTCGTCGTTGAGGTCGGTCTGGCGGTTGAGGAAACGGCGCGCCACGGCTTCGCGCATGTCGGGCGATACGTCCGGCAGCATTTCGAACAGCTTGTGGATCAGGTTGCCGCGCCGGTAGCGGCCGATGCCGTTGGCGGTTTCCAGCGGTGACGGCGCAGGCTCGTCGGCTTCGCGGTCTTCGTCGCCCATCTGCGAGATCGCCTGCCAGCGTTCAGATTCGATATCGGCCTGCGCGACCAGGGCCGTCACCCAGTCGGGCAACTTGACCTGGGCCGGCACGATGCGCGCTTCGGCCGGGACCAAGGGCGCGCGCTCGCCAAACACCTGCACCACCGCCACGTCCCTCTGTTCGGCGTCGTCGAATGGCGCGACCAGCTTCATCGGCTCGTCCTGCGTGACCATGCGGCCGAAGGCATCGCGCGCCAGATCGTACCAGCCGGGGAAATTGGCCAGGGGTGCCGCGCGCTTACCGGCATAGGCGCACAGGGTCAGGCGGTCGCGGGCGCGCGTCAGCGCCACATAGAACAGGCGCAAGCTTTCCTGGTCGTCCTTCAGCGCCGTGGCGTTACGGATGTCGGTGATGGCCGGTACATCGCCCTTGCGGCCGCCGATACAGAGATAGAGCCGGCCATCGGGATCGGTCAGCAGCAGGTCTTCGCGCCGCGCCGACTTATGCTGGGGCGCGATCGGCAGGATGACCCACGGCGATTCAAGCCCCTTGGAGCCGTGGACGGTCATCACCCGGACGCTGCGGCCGCCCTCTTCCTGCTCGCGCTTGATTTCCGAAGCATTGAACTCGAACAGGTCCAGACATTCCGACAGGCTGTTGGCGCCGGCGCCTTCGGCCCTGAGCGCCAGTTGCAGCGTCTCTTCCAGTACGTCTTCGCATTCGTCGCCCAGCCGCGTCAGGAAACGCTGCTTCATGCTGCGACCGGCGCCGTCGCGGCGATTCAACACACGCGACAGGAAATCGAACGCCGGCAGACGGTTCGAGGCATTGAGCGCCCACAGGAGCAGGATGCGCGCATCGGCGATCGGCCCCTCTTCGCCGCGCGCGTCGATCAGCGCGCCCCACAAAGATGTGCGACGGCCGTAGGACAGCTGGAACAACTCGTCCTCGCTGACGTCGCACAGCGGGCTTCGCAGCACGCAGGCCAGGGCCAGGTCATCCTTGGGCTGGAGGCAGAAGCGCATCAGGGCGCGCAGGTCCTGAAAGGCGATGTGTTCGCCGAGCTTCAACCGGTCGGCGCCCGACACAGCGACACCGGCGACCTTCAGTTCCCGGATAATATGTTCGAACAGGATGTCGCGTTTGCGCACCAGGATCAGGATATCGCCGGCGTGCAGAGGCCGGCGCGTACGTTTGGCGCGGTCCCAGACGCTGCGGCCCGCCGCAATCTCATCGACAATGGTCGCCGCCAGTTGCCGCGCCAGCCGCTTGGCGGGGTGGGCCTGGCCGGGATCGTCGACGGCGCGCGCTTCATAGAGGTCGTCGGCATCGCGTTCTGCGGCGTCAATCGGCAGGACCTGCGGCCACAGCTCGACGCAGGCCGGCGCTTCGGACCGGCGCGCTTCGTGAACGATGGTCTTGCCGGTGAAGTTCAGCGCCTCGGCCAGATCGTCGCGGTCGAAGATGGTGTCGACAAAGCCCAAGACCTGCGGCAGCGAACGCCAGCTTTGCGTCAGTTGCGGCGCGACGAACCTTTCGCCGGCGGCCTCGATCACCCGCTCATAGCGCCGGCCCTGCTCGAGGAACTGCGACGGTTCGGCGCCCTGGAAGCCATAGATCGACTGCTTTTCGTCGCCGACGGCGAAGACGGTGCGTGTCTGCGACGTGCGGCCATGGCCCGAGAAGAACTCATCCGTCAAAGCGCCAACGATCGCCCACTGGTCTTCGGAGGTGTCCTGCGCTTCATCGACCAGTATGTGCTCAAGGCCCTCATCCAGCTTGAACAGCACCCAGGCCGCCATGCCGTCGCGCGTCAAAAGATTGCGCGTGTGGTTGATAAGGTCCTGGAAATCCAGACCACCGACGTCCGCCTTGGCTTCACGGTAGAAGGTGCTGAAGGCGATAAAGAGGTAGAGCGCATCGAGCGTATTGGCGGCGATCTCGACCGCCTTCAGCCGCTCGGCCAGCTCCAGCACCTCGGCAAAAAGACGATCGAGCAGGATGGCGTCGCTGGCCGAGGTTTCCTTGGTGTAGGGGTTCTTGCGCGGCTCGCCCGCCTTGGTGAAGAAAACCGCCTTCAGCGTGTCGAAGTCAAAGCCTCGCCCGGCGCTGTAGGCCATATGCAGATCAAGCAATGCCTGGCCGGCCTCGATATTGGTCTTGCTGCTGCCCAGCTTAAGCGACTTCGCCAGGTCTTCGATGATCCGCCATTCCAGCCGATCGGCATAGACCTGCAAACAGTCCTGGGTGGTACACGGCGTATCGATACCAAGGCTGCGGAAAATTTCCGCCCGCCAGTCGTCATGACTGTTTTGCAGCGCGGTAAATGCCGCCAGAATGTCGTCATGCTGCGCAATAAATTGGCCGAGCAGTTTTTCGAAGCCGAACGGTTTCAGCTTTGAAATCAACCGAGTGCGCGCGTCGATAATCGGTTCCTGTGCCGGCAGGATCAGCAGATCCGACGCAGCGCTTTCTTCGATATCGGCCGCCTGGAAATCATCGATGACCGAAAAGGCCGGCGACAACCCGGCCTCAAGCGGGAAACGGCGCAGCAGTTTTTCGCAGAAGGCGTGGATGGTCTGGATCTTCAGGCCGCCCGGCGTCTCAAGCGCCTTGGCGAACAGGGCGCGAGCATTGGCCAGGTCACGCGGGTTTTCATCGATCGCCGCCAAGTCTTTGGCCAGCGTGTCGTTGTCGGCAACCGCCCAATGGCCCAGGCGCTCAAACAGGCGCGCCTGCATTTCCGCCGCCGCGGCCTTGGTATAGGTGACGCACAGGATGCGGTCGGGTTGGGCGCCACGCAGCAACAGGCGCGCCACGCGGTTGACCAGCGTAGACGTCTTGCCCGACCCGGCGTTGGCGGTCAGGAAGCACGACGCCTTTGGATCAGCAGCGTCGTTCTGCGGATTGCGGCTCATATCGTTCATGCCGCCTCCCCGTCTTCGCCATCGCTCGCGTCGTCTTCGCCCAACACGTGCCACTCATAGAGCCGCGCCAGCTGGTCGTAGTCACCGCCGCGGTTTTTAAGGAACTGCGGGGCGATCCATGAGCGGTAGCCCATGTCGGGGTCCATATAGATCTCAAGACGGCGCTTCAGGCTGGTCAGGGCCGCTTCGGCCAGGTCGGCATTGGGCACGCCTTTTTCATAGATGCCGCGTGGCGTCACCTGATCGGAGGCGACGCGGACATACATCATATCGCCGACCTCCTTGCCCGAAATGCCTTTGAACCCACCGTGGCGGAGGATTGCCGCCGTCAGGGTCAGCTGCGGATAGAAGCCGGCGAGAACCTGCTTGAGCGAGGCCGGGTAACCCGTCTTGAAGTCGACAATGTCAACCGCGTCGTCACGCACCTCCAACCGGTCGGCGCGCGCCTTGAGCGTAAACTTCCGGCCACGGACATTGAATTCTATCTCGCCCGCGCCTTCGATCAACAGCTTGGGCTTGGCAACGCGGCGCTCGGCTTCGAACTCGACATATTTGCGCGCCATCGTCGGCAACAGCGGCTTTTGCAGTTCCAGTTGCGCTGGCGAATAGTGGGTGTTGGCCAGCTCGCTTTCCAGCAGGCCGGTCAGGCGGCGCACACCCTCTTCGCCAAGCGGCGTATCGTTTTCGACGAACTGTTCCAGGCTGGCATGGATGGCCGTGCCGCGTTGCCGCGCTTCGACGGGTTCATTCGGCCGGTCCATGGTGCGCAGGCCCAGCACCTTCTTGGCATAGATGGCGTAGGGGTCACGGACAAAGACCTCGACCTCTGTGACCGACAGGTTGTCCGGCCGCGCCTCCAGCGGTGGCTTCGGGTCGGGCTGGCGGGCGGGCCTGAGCGACGGCGGCTTGTCCTTAAGGCCACAGTCGAGCGCGCGCGACCAGTCCTGGACCTCGGTTCGCGTGGGGATGGTCTCCTGCGCGCCTTCGCACAGCGTTTTCAACCGCCACAGCCAGCGCGACTGGACCTGCGGCTCGCCTTCGCGGCGGCGGCGCGTAATCAGATAGGCTTCGGGAGAGGCGGCGGCTTGCAGGAAGTCGTGCGCCGACAGGCCGACGCGCCGTTCCGGCGTCGGCAGGCCCAGCTTTTTACGCATCGGCCGCGACAGGAAGGGGTCGATGTCCGGCGCCTGCGGCCACACGCCTTCTTCCAGCCCCGCCAGTATGATGCGGTCGGCCTTGATGATCCGGGCTTCGATCGCGCCCAGGATTTGCAGGCGCGGGTGGGTATTGCCGCCGGTGCGGACCTTGGCGTCGCGCAGGATGTGGGTGAGGATGTCGGCGAATTCGCGCGGGCTGGCTATGCGATAGTCAGCGCCTTCATGCATCAGTTCGGCGATCAGCGATGACGCTAGCGAACCCGCTGCCCCCGCCCACAGGGCGTCGGCATCGCGCGCCAGGCTTTGGGCCACGATCGAGAACAGGGTCAGGGAGGCGCCGAAATTGGTGAAGGGCTGGTCCAGGATCGGCGTGATGGCGTCGCGATAGTCCGTCCACAGATCAATCGCATTCGGGTGTATCTTGTCCGCCGCCTTAAGTCTTGCCTCGATCGTGTCAAGGCCGTTGGGCCGCGCGCCTCTCAGGCCGTATTTTTCGACATCGCTCAGGGCCTGATCCTCGGCAAAGCGGCAGAGCGGGTTACGCCACAGGCTGAGCAGAAGCACCGGATCGTGGGGCTCGATCACCAGCCCGACCAGGTCATGCAGGAAACGGCCGGTCGGGCTGCTGAACAGAGGTTCACCACCCGAGGCGTCGGCGACCAAGCCCCAGCGCGACAGCCGCGCCGACACGCGCCGCGACAGGCTGAGATCGGGCGTCACCAGGGCCACGGTCTTGTCAGGTGTCTCCAGCGCCTCACGCATCAGCAGGGCTATGACACTGGCCGCGTCTTCGTCGCGGGCGGTGTCGATCTCATACAGGCCTTCAAGCCCTTCACTGATGGTGTGATCGCCTTCGTGTTTCAGAATCTCGATCTGGGCCAGCCAGTCCTTGGTCGCTTCCGCCGGGCGCAGGGCTTCGTTGAGCAGCCGGCGGCGTGACCGTGCCCGCCGGTCGTCGCCATCGCGCGACGCCGGCCAGACCTGAACCTCGGCGCGCGGCACCTTGTGGCGGTCGATGAGGCGTTTCAGGGTCGATTGCGGATGCGATTCCTCGATCTGCTTCCAGGCATCCTCGGCCAGCGACAAATCCAGCCCAGGCAGCACGACGGCGCCCATACGCGCATTGGCGACGACGTCGGCCATGTCGGCGGTCGACGGCGCCGACCCGGTCGTGCCGGCTAAAATGAGCGGCGTGCCGGGCGGGTTGTCGCGCCATTGCTCGACCAGCCGGCGGATCAGCGCCACCTGACGCTGCGACGGGTCCATGGCGCCCAGGACCTGCAGTCTTCGCGGCCATTCGCGCACGGCGATTTCGAGAAAGCGCGCCGACAATTGCCAGTGCTCGGCCCAGGTGCCAAGACTATACTGATCTTCGCCTTCGTTATGGACGAGGCGATCGAGCTTGTCTTCGGCATCGATCTCCTCCAGCGCCAGTGAATCGAAGAAGCGCGCCAGGCTGTCGGCCAGCTCCAACGCCAGGCGTCCCGAGATGTTGGGAATACCGGTATATTTTTCAGCGATCAGCCGCGCCAGTTCGAAACGCCGCCGCACGGGCGACAGGGCCGGCGGCAGATCGAGACCGAGCGCGTCGAGATCGAACGGCGGCTCACCTTCGTCGAGGTCGCCGATGGCGCGGATTTGCGGCAGCAGAAGGGGCTTGCCGCGCGCTTGGTGCGAAAAGGCCCGCGCCATGGCCCGGGCGCCGCGCCGCGTCGGCATGAGGATGGTCGCCTGCTCCAGTTGGCCATCAAGTGCCTGACAGAGACCCAGGGCAAGGTCGTCAAGAAAACAGCGGCCGGACGGGATGGTGAACCAGCGCGGCCCGGCCCGGCCAAAAATGTCGCTGGCCGGGTTCATACCCGCTCTCTGGCGACCTTCAGGCGTGCATCGGCCGCATCGCGGGCGTGAGGGTCGCCGACATGCATCCAGTCGCCGTCCATGACGGTTCCTTTCAGCCGGCCTTGCGGCGCCAGGTTGCGCCATAGCTTGGACAGCGAAAAGGCGTCTTCGGCGACATCGTCGACAATGCCCGGCCAGGTGATGTGGACGCCCATATAGACATAAGGGGCGGACGGGGCTTCGTTGCGGAACGCCAACCGGTTGCCATCGTCGGCAAAGAAGTCACCGGCACCATCAAAGCCCATGGAACGGTTCATCTCGGCCAGCAGAAGCGCTGCGTCCATGCCGCCTTCGTTCCACAGGGCGGCCAGCTGCCTCAACGCCTGACCATCGCTGTGTTCCAGCCAGACACTGTCCGTATTGGCGATCCAGATGGCGTCGTCACCCAGCAGGGGCCGGGCGTGTTTCAGGCCGCCGCCGGTTTCCAGCAGGGCGCCGCGCTCGTCGGAAATGACGATGTCGAGATCGCTGCGCGTTTTCAGGTGCGCTTCCAGCTTGTCGGCGAAATAGTGGACGTTGACGACGAATCGCTTCGCGCCTGCTTGTGAGAGGCGATCCAGCATATGGTCGATCAGGGTTTTATCCCCGACTGTAACCAAGGCTTTTGGCCGGTCGTCGGTCAGGGGCCGCATGCGTGTTCCCAGTCCCGCAGCCAGGACGAAGGCGGTTTCCGGGACGATCATGCCGTTTTAAGCCTGTCGGAGAAGCCGTAGCGCAGGAACCAGTCCTTCAGGCCTTCCATGCCCGGTGCTTCGAGGTTGCGGCCGAGATGGCGCCACATGCGCGGCATGAAGGCCTCATAACGCGGCTTGTGGTCGCGTACGATCAGACGGGCAAAGATGCCGAGGATGCGCGCCTCATTGAGCGTCGCCAGCGCCGTATAGCCCTGCATGAAGGCGGGAATATCCGTGTCTGGGCGCAGCGAGAAGTAGTGGTCGAGCGCAGCCTTTTCGAGTTCCGGCGACACGTCGCGGCGCGCGTCCTGAAGGAGCGAATGCAGGTCCCACGACGGGTGACCGCGCAGGGCGTCCTGAAAATCGATCATGCCGACGCGCTCGACGCCCTGGCGATCCGGCAGCCACAGCAGGTTTTCGGCGTGATAGTCGCGGTGGATGAAGACCGTGGCGCCGGCCTCCGACCGTTTGCGCAGCGGTGACCACAGGTCTTCCCATTCCGCCAGCGCCTTGTCGTTCAACGAATGGCGGGTATCGAAGCGTGGATACCATTCGACGAACAGGTCCGCCCCGGTTTTCAGGGCCAGATCATCGTACGTCAGCAACGGCCATCCGGACTCAAGAGGTTCATTGGCAAGCATATCCGGCGGCGTCAGTTCGTGCAGGCGCGCCAGGGCCTCGACGGCCGACAGATAGAGCGGGGTCTCATCCTGGCCCGAAGCGATCAGTCGGGCGAACAGGTCATCGCCGAGATCCTCGCTGATCAACAGGCCGTTGGGGGCGTCGACTTCAAAGATTTCCGGCGCGGACAGGCCCTGGGCACGCAGATAGTTCGAAGCCGCGACAAAAGCGTCGATGCGGCCGGCGGCCAGACGCGCCATCGCATTATAGCCCGACGCCTCACGTTCACTATCGGTTTGCGACGGCAGGCACGGCTGGCTTTCCAGCGCCGGCGCCTGATCCATCAGCATGAAGGTGCGGTCACCCTTTTTCAGGCGCTCATACCGCCGGGTCGAGGCATCTCCAGGAAGGGGATGGCGCTCTGCGTCGCCAAAGCCCGAGGCCGTCAAAAACCGGCGTTTGGTGGCTTCTCTGGTATCCATTACGCGTTGTCTTCCCGGTAACGCCCGGCGGGGGTCAGTCTGGCTACGCGGCCAATGACCGGCCCTTTCGGAAAATTGGTCTTGTCGGGCAGTTCTAGGCTGATATCCAGCCGATCGTCAAAGCCCAAATGTCCGAGCCGGTCCGGCCATTCGATCACAAGCACGGCATGGGGAAGAGCATCGTCCAGCCCCAGTTCATAGGCGTCTTCAGGGGAGGTCAGGCGATAGAGGTCAAGATGCAGGATTTCGAACTCCGGGGCGTCGTAGGACTGGATCAGGGTGAAGGTCGGCGACGGCACGTCCTGATCGGGTGTCGTCAGGGCGCGGATCAATCCGCGCGCCAGCGACGATTTGCCCATGCCGAGATCGCCGTGGAGATAGAGAACATCGGACGCGCGCAGCTCTGCGGCGATTAGGGCGCCGAGTTGTGCGGTGGCAGCTTCGTCCGGCAGCCACAGGGTTTGCGGCTTGCTGAGATCAAGGACGGAAAGGTCGGAAGGCGTTTGCATCGTCAAAAGGCCTCCACCACCGCTGCGCTGCGCTGGCGGTCCCCCTCCCCATGCCTTCGGCACAGGGAGGAGAAGATGGATCGCAGCCACTCCTCCCTGTGCGAAGCATGGGGAGGGGGACCATCGAGCGAAGCGAAGATGGTGGTGGGGCCTCTTGCGATGTCAGACACGGTAATCATAATCAGGCCGTATAGCGCCGGTCGGGGTCCACACTCAATTCCCGTTCGACATAGGCTTTCAGCCGTTCGGTCTCGACATCATCGGGCGCAATAACCTGCCCAATCGTCAGATCGAACCTTTGCCCCGCCTTGTTCAGGAATTCGTGGAACAGGGTAATGTCGCGCAGCTCCTGCGAAAACGTGTTGAACAGGTGGAACCAGAAGGAATTCGGCCCTTTCAGATGCATCGGCACGATCGGCGCCGCGTATTTCTGGGCCATGGATACCGCCGTTGGCGCCCACGGCGGATCGGCCAGTTCGCCGTCTGCATTGCGCCGCGCCAGCCGCCCGGCAGGAAAAAGCACCACGCAGCGCTCGGCTTCGAACGCCTCCTTGGCCGCCTGTAATGTCACCCGCGTCTTTTCGCGCGTGCGCTTGGCCGGCACCCATTCCACGGGGATCAGGCTGTCGGCAAAACGCGGATTGACCCGCAGCGCATCGGCATTGGCAAAGAAGATGGCATCGGGCCGACGTTTCATGATCGCGTCATAGACCGCGATGCCGTCCGCGATACCTGTCGGGTGATTGCAGACCACGACGCAGCGGCCGCTTTCCGGCAAGCGCTCGAGGCCGGTCGTCGAAACCTTGAGCCTGAGCAGGTCGGAAATATAGCGCAGGGCCTCATCGCCACTCACCCGGCCCACGGCGTCGGCCATGCTGACTGCGTTCGGATAGGCCAATATGGTGTACAGCACCGGCTTTACGACCGGCCAGACGGGCGAACGCACCAGCTTCGGCGCGCGTTCGTAAATCAGTTCATCGACAATATGAAGGTCCCGCCCAGCCATAGTTAGATTTTTGCTTTGTCGCGAATATTGGGCTAAAAACCGCTGCACACTTTTTAGCATATCGCTTTAGTGCTGCCGCGTTCGGGGCTTTTTGGCAAGGCTTTTCAATGCTAAGGGTCGGGCATGAGTGAACCCGATCCTCAGAGCCAAAACGAAGACCGCCGTCGTCCCAAAGCCGTCCTGCCTTACGCTGCGCTATGGGTGACCTGCGTCGTGTGTGTGATTTTTGCATGTATGGCCATGCTAAATCAGGCCTGACCCGCCGGTTCCGTTAAGCGGCTCAACGAAAATCCGTGATTTTTCCGCGCATTTGCGTTAACCATTCCAAGGTGGCTGTCAGGACGGGACTCCAAGCCGTTCCGGGGAGCGGCTTTGCGTGCGCGATACTCAGATTTTTGGGCACGTTTATAGTCAAGCGTTCAGAGCCAATACGAGGGATGGGGTAGTTTCATGAGCAGGAAAGTCCTGTTGTGGGCCATGGCGCTGGTCGTCATTATACCGGCGCTGATCGGCACCGGTTACTGGATCTGGTGGGACCAGTTCAAGCGCTATGCCCCCACGACAATTACGCGGAACCAGGCGGAAATCCAGGTCCTGCTGGACAAGGCCGGCTACGTGTCTCCGGGCCACGGTCCCCAGGCCATCTATGTCATCACCCATCGTAGTTGCGAAGCCTGCCGCGCCTTTCAGGAACAGGAGTTCCCGAAATACGACGCCGCCGGTATCGACACGCGTGTCATCGTCTTCGCGCCAGCCGACGATCAGGTCGTCCCGGAAGTCGAGGACGCCGGCATAGGGC
>CAMLLA010000082.1 GCA_946480525.1 uncultured Asticcacaulis sp.
TGAGCTTGAGGAGGTTTATAATACCGAGCGACACTTACTGTACGTCGCTTGCACTCGGGCACGTGATCATCTGCTGATTTCTGGCGTCGATCCTGCGTCGGAATTTTTGAGCGATCTGTGAGGTCTGTGCGCGCTTCCACATAATGCGCCCGTCGCTTGACGCTTTTCGTGGATTTGTCACAGGGCATAGGGCTTTTCGGAACAGGTTTCCCGGCTTTCCCATCTTGCGTTTAGATGACCGAACTAGGTTAGATACCCCCCTTAGTGACAGCCTGTGGTCCCACCCCCCTAAGGTCTATGCTTTGCCCAACGCGTCGGCTTAAACGCGTTTTCGTGACCAGTCCCAGGGGGCGACAATGCAAATTTCTCTATAGCTGTGGCTTCTTCCAAGTTTCGCACCACAAAATAAGAAGGTGTGCTGCACCCACGGGGGTACAGTTGGGGGCCACCAAACCGGTAACGAAAAAATAAACAAGTAAATACATATGTTTATATAGTTATTTCGATTCCCTTCACCCGCTCCAGATTCCTGTAAATTACAGAGTCGCGTGCGACTTGCCGGGGCTTGCGCCGATACACGCACGACTTCAGGCGCAGCGTCAGGCTCGGATTGTGCGTTGACGGACAGTGTTGCCAGGTGCAGCATTGTCATGAAACGCACCTCGCGTGGCGGCCAGACACGCGGCTGAACGATCGGGAGGCCGGGGAGGTTTGGACGTCAATGGCGAGATTGCTTTCCGTATGCGTTGCTGTCCTTCTGTTTGGCTGCGCGGCGCCTGGGCCTAACGGTCCTGCCCCCCTGGCAAATGAAGGGCAAATTGTGGACGCCGAGGCGGCGCCGCTCGCCGAAATGGCGGCCGAAGCGCACTGGAATGATCCGTTTCCGCCATTCAAGGTGATGGGAAACATCTATTATGTCGGGACAACCGGCGTGAGTTCGTGGCTCATCACCACGCCGCGCGGTCATTTCCTGCTCGATGGCGCCCTTCCGCAAACGCCACCGCAAATCATCGCCAATATCCACGCGCTTGGCTTCGATATCCGCGACGTGAAATATCTGCTCAACAGCCATGCGCATTTCGACCACGCCGGCGGCCTGGCTGCGTTGCAAAGGGCGAGTGGAGCGACCATGGTCGCGAGCGCGGCGGATCGGGAGGTCCTTGAAACAGGTCGTATTGCCTACGGGCCGACGTCGAACATTTCCGTGCCGCCGGTGCGCGTCGATCGCGTTATTGGCGACGGCGAGAGCTTAAGCCTCGGCAGGGTCACCTTGATCGCGCACCTTATGCCTGGCCATACCCCGGGCTGCACAAGCTGGAGCATGGATGTCCGCGGCGACGACGGCGCGCTTCACCACGCCTTTTTTCATTGCAGCACCACGACGGGCGGGCAGGCACTCGTACCGGAATCCTATCCCGGCATGATCGCAAACTATCGCGCCACTTTCGCCTATGTGCGCACGGTGCAGGCCGACATCTTCCTTGCCAACCATGCCAATTTTTTCAATCTCAAGGACAGGCGCGCCCGGCAGATCGCGGGCGATGCCAACGCGTTCGTAGATGCCACGGCGCTTCAGGCATTCAACGCGCAAAGCGAGCGGGAGTTCAATGCCGAGCTGGCAAAGGCGCAGGCCGCGCCCTTGACGACCAACTAACGGGACCGCGACACGCCGCTATTTCATGGCAAGGTGGGGTATCCGACGCTTGGCCCATTCCCGGGCACGGTTTTGCCATCAGAGTGAATCACGACTATCTGTAGCGCGGCTCTGATGTTCCAGGAGCATACCTGCTGAAGGAGGAGAGATATGAACCTTGCCGATCTGGCGATCCTGATCGTGGCGGCGATGCATGTCGCCTTTTTGGTGCTGGAGATGTTTTTATGGAACACGCCCTTTGGTCGCAAGACCTTTGGACTGACTTCTGAGTTCGCGGCACAGTCGGCAAAACTGGCGGCTAATCAGGGCCTCTATAACGGCTTGCTGGGAATCGGTTTGGTATTGTCGGTCCTGACTCATGATTTTCACGCTCAGCTATTCCTGCTGAGCTTTGTGATCATTGCCGGGCTCTATGGCGGGTTCACGGTCAAGAAGTCGATCCTGGTCATCCAGGCACTCCCAGCGGTCGTCGCATTGGTGTTGGTTCATATCGTCAGGTGAGCCGCAATGCGATCACGCCAATGGACGGTCAGTTCATCCGTCGTTCAGGTACAGCCCCCTACTAAAATAATACCATAGGCGGAAGCCGCACGGTTTAAGGGGGCTTACATGACATTATCGCATACACGGCGGGCACATCTTACCTCGCTGATCGCAACCCTGGGCCTGGGCGTCGCCGGGCAGGCCTGGGCCGGCGACTCCACCTTCGACGGTACCTGGACAGGCCTCCTGGAGTCGGGCTTCACCCGCCTGACCCTGCGGCTGGTGATTGCCGGCGACAGCGTCAAGCTGATCAGCGTTGACCAGTCAGGCGCCGGGATCACGCCGGACGAGATCGCCATTGCGGCCGGGCGCATACGCCTGGGCATGAAGAGCATTAATGCCACATTCGACGGCCGGCTCACCGGCGACGGTTTTATCGACGGCATTTTTACCCAGGGCCAGGTCTTCCACATGCGTCTGGCGCGTGGCGAAGCGATTGCCCCGTCTTCGGCCTGGCGCCGCCTGACACCGGAATATCTTAACGACCGGCGGATCGCGGCGACCACTCCGGCCATGGGCGCTGCCTGGGCGCGCGGCCATCGCTCGGACCTGATGGTGCGCGGCGTGCGCTCCAGCGACGACGAAATCGCAGTGCAGCCCGACGATCAGTGGCACTGGGGCTCGATCACCAAGTCGATGACCGCGACCCTGTGCGCGCGGCTGGTCGAAGCCGGCGTCATCGGCTGGGACACCACCATCGGCTCCGTGCTGGACGCGCCAGGGTTCACCGTGCCTCAGGCCGTACGCGACGCCACGCTGCTGCATCTCCTCAGCCATCGCGCCGGCCTGCAGGCCAATGTCACCGGTGAGGAATTCAGCTTCGAACTGAAAGACGCCCGCGAAGAACGGCTGAGATACGTCCGGACGGCATTGACCATGGAACCGGCCAACGGCGTCGGCAAGAAGATGATCTACAGCAACAACGGCTATACGGTCGTGGGCGCCATGCTGGAAAAGCTGAGCGGCAAGCCGTGGGAAACCCTGATCCAGACCGAGGTCTTCAAACCGCTTGGCATCAAACACGCCGGCCAGGGTACGCCGGGGCATAAGGGAAAGATCGACCAGCCGCAGGGCCACACGGTCAAGGACGGCAAGCGCAAGCCCGACCCGGCAGGCGTCTCCGGCAGCGACAATGCCATGGCGATCGGGCCCGCCGGACGGGTGCACATGCCGCTGAGCGACATGATCACCTACCTGACGGCACATCGCGACCAACCCGCCAAATTCCTCAAGGCCGAGAGCTGGTCGAAATTGCATACGCCGCAGTTCGCCGGCAACTATGCCTTAGGCTGGTTCAGGCGCGAAGACGGGGCGCTGTTCCACAATGGCTCCAACACCATGTGGTACGGCGAAGCCTTTGTCGATCCGAAGGCGGGCGTCGTCTGTGCCGCTTGCGCCAACGATGCAACGCGTGAAACCATGGCCGCTGTGTCCGCCGTGCTGATGTCGGCCTACGGGGCTGCAACCGCCTGACGATGCAGGCTGCCAGGTCCGCGCCATCTACCGAGCTTTGCACGCCTAAACGCCGGCCTTCCGCCGGGGATCAACCATCCAGACCTCCTTTGCCGTCGGATTTGCCAGTGGCCCCGCGACCCGCGTCTTGTCTGCCGGGACGCCCAGCAAATCGCCTTGAATGCGGTTGACCGGCGCCACTTTCGGCATGATCCGGGTATCTTGCAGGGTCAGGCGCAGCGTGTCGGGATCGAAGGCGATCTGCATCTTCGCCTCGACGGATGTCCGGTCCCAGCCGTGGGTGGCGCGCCATGCTGCAAGGTCGAGATAGGTTTTCGTGTCACCTTCGTAAAATCCAAGGAACCGCGCCGGCATGTCGACATAAACATTGCCGTCCGATGTGTTCTTCGGGTCGAGAAAGACGATGGCCGAGGTGCCGCATTGGGCGAAGATATTGTTGGCGATGGTGTTGTCGCGCGCCTGGCCGCTGCCCTTGCGGTCCGGGCGCAAGATGGCGAAAATCCCCGAATTGTCGCAGGCTCCGATCAGGTTCTGCGCAACGACCAGCCGGTCGGTGGCGTTGATGAACAGGCCCGACCCCGCGCATCCCCTCTGGCCCGGCGTGCCGGGTTCGGCATTGCGCACGTCCCAGATGATATTGTTGTCGATCTGGTTCTGTTCCTGGTTCATCTCGAAATGCACGGCGGCGCTGACGGTCTGGACGTCGGCGAAGATATTACCGGTGACGCGGCAATTGGCGTCTTCGCTGTCCCACCAGGCTGCATTGGCGTGGCGCATGTGGCGTATGACATTGCGGCGGAACAGCATGTTCCGGGCGCGGTGAAACTTCGCCCCGGCCGCCTCCCAGCCGCGTTCGGCGTCGGCCCAGCCACACCATTCGATCAGATTATCCTCGATTAGAGTGTCAGTCGTGCCCATGCCGCCGATGCCACCAACGCCGCAATAGCGGATGGTGTTGCCGCGGATGACGTGCGAGACGCCGGCTTTAAGCGCGCCCGCGCTGTTGCCGTCAAAGCCGATGGCGAGGCCCAGGCCATTGGCCCATTCCAGGGTGTTGTCTTCCAGGATCCAGTGGTCGCCTCCCGCCAGCGAGACCATCCCGTGCTGCGGAAAGGGGTAGGCATTGCCGGCGTGCTGAAAGGTCAGCCCCTTGACCCGGATAAAGCCCAGTCCGCTGCGGGCCGGAACGAAAACGTGCTGGCGGGTCGTCACCTCGATCACATGATCGGCGGGTGTCCCCGACGCCAAACGGATCTGAATCGCCGTGCCGGATGGATCGATCCAGAACCGCGCATCGGGAACGCCGCCGATCTCCTGCATGACCGGGCCGCCGCGCCGCCGGGCGGGCAGCCCGTTCTGCGGCACGGGGGGCTTGGTGAAATCCGGAATGGGCTGCAGAGCGGGCGCCGCCAGTTCACGAAGCTGCTCGACCGGCTCCAGCGGCTTGCCGTCGACGAACACCAGTCCCCGGCGCCGCACATAGGGCCCCATGTCGACCGTGGCCGTGTTCAGCCACGACCATGACCCCATGAGGCTCGGTAAGGCAAAGGGGTTGTAGGCATCGGGAAACAGCGCGCTGTCGAGTTCATGCCGCCAGGTGGTCACGCTGCCTTCGTCGGGCGTGGCGGGACTGCCGGGCGGGCGAAAACGCACCGGCACGGTTTCCTGGCGCCAGCCGTCCTTCAGGATTTCCGAGCCCGTGATAACGACTTTGGCGCCCGGAGCGGCCTCGTAGCTGATCATTTTTGACGGCCCTTCGCCGCCCCTCACCGGCCGCACGCATTCGCGGTAGGTGCCCGCGGCGATGACCACGCGCTCACCCGGCTGAAGCACCTGCGCCGCGCGGTTGATGGTGCGGAAGGGCCGCGCCTGGTCGCCCGGCCCGCTGTCGTCGGCAGCCGCAGACGTGTTATCGACATAATAGGTCTTCGAGAAGTTGAGTGGCTGCTCCCAATGCGCGAAGGCTTTGCCGTCGGGCAGCCGGTCTTCCGGCGTGGCCTTCCCCCTGCCCCACGCACCACTGCTGAACGTCGCCATTCCGCCGGCGGCCGCGCAGCCCAACAGGCGCCGGCGATCGATCCGGCTTTTAAACTGCATCATGTCACTCACCCTTTAGGGAGTTTCAGGGAACTGCTTACGCTGGACCTTCCACTGCGGGTCCTTGCAGATGCCGCAGTCCGGACCGACGAAATAGGCGCCTGCGGCCTTGTCGCCGCGCAGTTGCCATTCCAGCCATTTGACGGCGACCTTGGCCGACGGCCCGCCGTTGGGCCGCAGGAAGTCGCCACCGTGGCCGGCGTCATTGTTAGCCACCATCACCGGCACGTGGTCGATGCGGCTGAAGTCGTCCATGCCGTTATTATAGGCGATGTCCTTGGGCCCGCCGATGATATAGAGCACCGGTGTACGCAGGGTCTTCAGCGTCGCCTTGGTGACGTTGAGCGCGCTGAGGAAATTGGCGTTGTCAGGGAAGGTGCCGCTGTTTTCGATGATCACCGCCTTGACGCGCGGATCGCTGGCCAGGGACAGGGCCTGGAG
The DNA here is from genome assembly GCA_946480525.1 of uncultured Asticcacaulis sp. The sequence continues at coordinate 6,209 of CAMLLA010000082.1, forward strand.
GCCGCCGCAACTGAAGCCCGCCACGGCGATCTTATTCGGATCGATCTTGCCATAATAGGGGCTGTCCGGGCGCGCGTTTTCGGCCAGCGCCCATTCCATGCCGGCCTTGACGTCCGCCGCGGTCGTCTGGAGCCGGAAACCCTCGCCTTCCGGACGTGGCGGCAAGGGCGTCGAGCCGGGGCCGGAATGGATGCCGCCGGGTGCAACGGCGACATAGCCGTGAGAGGCGATCTCCGCCAGGTGCAGGCGCGCACCCGCACCGTCCGGCGCACAGGCGCCATTGCCCCACGCGACGATGCCGAGCTTACCCGGCGCCACCTTCGACAGGTCCTTCGGCCGGTAAACCACGTGGTTGGGCAGACGCGGATCCGTCTCTTTCAGCGCCGGGAATGCGCCGGTCCCCTCGGTGTCCGGCGCCTTGGCATAGGCCGCTTGGTCGGCTTCTGACCTGGCTCTTTCTTCGGGCGTCTGCTGCGGAACCGCCGGCATGGCGGGCGGCGGTGGTGCGCTTTGCGCGATCGCTGCGCCGGCCATGGCCAGCGACAAAAGGGCGAGAACCGTTAGGTCCGTTGCACGCTTCATTGTCGTCCTCTCTGTGTATTGGTCTTGCCGCCCCTTGTGCCGAGACTAGCCATTTTTTGTGTAACTGAATACCGCTGCGCACTTTTTGGCATATCGCTCTAAATCATTCAAAAAGGCCGCCCCGCAATAATGCGGGGCGGACAAGGTTCCGGGAAGGCCTGGACGGTGCGGGCACCAAGGCTTGGGAGACTTGCGACCTGGTAAGTCGCCTTGCTGTCCACTGAGGCAGCCCTCCCGGTTGATCAGGAAGCCTCCTCCTAGAATTTGCCTTTGATCCCAATCGTAAAGTAGCGTCCCATGTCGTCATGGAAGCCCGCCGTTGGATAGGTGAGGCCTGGGACACCAGCGCCTGGCATGAGTGGTGCGCGTGTATCGCCAAGATTGCTGATGTTGATAAATGCTTCGCTCTTGCCAGACATGAAGTCGAACGACTTGCTGATCGTCAGGTCGATGACATTCATCGAAGGCAGGTAAGGGATCACATAGTTTTGGTTATTGCTGACCACTGAGGGGTCGCTGGTCGCCTTTCTCGCCTTGCCAATATATTGATCCTGAACGGCCACTGTCCAGCCGCCGTTGACATAGGACAAGAAGGTCGTCTGCCTGAATTCAGGTTGGAATGCCCATTGCTCGGCGGTTCCCGGAATATTGATTGTCGTATTGGTGGGCTGGACGCTTATCAGGGTTCGCGCAGTAAAGCGACCTGGCAGCCAGGACACGACATCTTCCATGCTCCATGCATAGTTTGCCTCGATATCATACCCACTGATCGTTGAGCTCGCCGCATTGAGAGGCGCACTGAAGATCTTCGTCGGGAAGTTCGCCGCAGTCTTGTAATTCGGATCCGATGGATCGGTAATCGGGCGCACTGCCAGGGAACAGAAGTTTGACGAGTAGGTCGGCGCGCTGGCGAGGCACAGGTTTTGAATCGCCGCGTTATTGTAGCTGATATTGGTGATAGCGTCTTTCATATCCGTTTTGTAGTAATCAACCGACAGGTTAAAGTTACGGATAAAGCTCGGCGTGAAGACGACACCAATAGTTGTCGTGCGCGCAATTTCAGGCGTCAGGTTTGGATTACCCGAGACTTGAAACTGAGTATTTTGATTCAGGCCGGTCAAGAAATCCGAGAAGGTCGAAGCCGAAATACCAGCCGGCTGGTAAAGGTCGTTCAGGTTGGGTGCCCGAATGTCAACCGACTGCGTGCCGCGAACGTGGAACATCGAATTCAGATGCCAATCAAGACCCAGCTTCCAGGAATGGACGGCATCAAAGGTCGAATACTTGGTGTAACGACCGGCAGCTGCCAGGGTCAGATCATCAACCAGAGGCAGGTCCTTCAACAAGGGAATGGCGAACTCGAGCGCGGCTTCGACGACGTCGTTCTTCGCATCAACCGGGTTGTTGACGTTTTGAATCCACAGTGCCGGTGCTGCACCCGCGCCGGCCGAATTCCCGGTAGCCAGGCACAAACGAAGGCCGGTACAATTGACGAAATCCGTTGCCAGTGCATTGGTCGTCATCACGTAGGTTGCGGCACGGGCATCGACCGAAACGTTGCCCCGGATGTTACCCGCCGGAAGGCCGAAACCCAGGTCGCCGCCGATGGAGGCCCCGAAGTTTTGCATGGTCTGTTTCAGGGTCCAGTGCGTTTCCTGGACAAGATAATCATATGACGCCGCCGATGGGCCGTTCGGATCGACGATATTGGTCGGCACGCAACCTGGATAGAGGCCGGCAAAAGCGGACTGGGTCGTGACCCAGCAAACGATCGTGCCGCTGACATTTACGCCATTTACCATCGTGCCGGCAGGCGCGATAACCGCATCAAGCGAAGCCAGGTACCTGTCGTTGCGTTGGTTGTTTGGGTTCGAGACCGTCAGTTCGCTGGAGCTGTGGCTATAGAAGACGTCCCAGTCAAAATTGCCCAGCGTTCCCCGGAGACCGGTTTCAAAGTTCAGGCTTTTTTGGTTCGACAGGGTCTTATAGACGCGGCCTTGCGGACCGGCGTCCATACCGTCGATCTTGTTCCAGATATAGGAGGGAACAGAAAGGTAAGGCGTCGAAGGCGGCGGTGGCGTGGTCGCACCTGGCATGAGCGTGCCATCGTAGCTATACCTGTCCTGGGCCGTCAGCGGGGGGTTTGGCAGGCAGCGATAGCCGGCTGCCGCAGGCGTGCCGCAGGTTATGCCAGCGCCCAGGGCCGCTTGAGACGCAGGTGACAGATACGGATTGTTGGCAAAGATCGTGCTTGGACGTCCTGAGCCGGACGAGCTCACAACCGTATTGACCCAATCCGACGAGACGTCGGCTTCAGCCAGGCTGATCTGAGCATAACCATGGACATTATCAGAAAAATCATAGTCAAACCGGCTGAAGGATTCCTTCATCTCGAGACCTGAGCGGAAGGTGCCGAATTTGACGTAACCCCCGTTGCCGCCGCTATCGATTGTGCCGCTTCCCGTAGGTATACCGCGCGTCAGCGGGCCAAAATTGCCAGGCGACGTGACGGTGTAGCCATTGAGCGCGCAGGCTGAGCCGCAGTTTACAACGCCGGTCATCGGCTGGTTGTTAACGCGCGCATAGGGCGTATTGGTAAATGGATTCGAGGCCGATCCGTTACCTGTCAGAAACCAGACCTGTCCATCCTTGCCGTAAGGACGATCCTTAATGAGGATCTTGTCCTGGTGGCGGTAGCGAAGGGAGGTTTCAAAATGCCCGCGCCCTTCAAAAAGGTCGGTACCCCAGGCGGCTGCGATAGAATGCTGACGTCCGTCACCATAGCCGGAAATGCCCGCATCGACCTTATATTTGAAGCCGTTAAAGTTTTCGTCGATAACAAAGTTGACCACACCAGAGACGGCATCCGAACCATAGACGGCCGAGGCGCCGCCGGTGACGATGTCAACGCGCTTCATCAGGATTTGCGGCAAAACGTCGACATTGACCGTACCGTCCTGATTGTTCGGCGCGACGCGGTGACCGTTGAACAGCACAAGCGTGCGTGAAGGGCCGAAATTGCGCAGGGCAAGGACGTTGCCGCCGTTGTTGTTGGCGCCATTACCCTGGTTGCGCGGCGTACGGCCACCGATAAGCTGCGGCAGCTTGTTCAGCGCATCGGGAATGTCGCTGGGCGTTGTCTGCGCCAGTTGTTCCGTGGTTATCGCGGTGATCGGCGTCGGTGATTTTTCGTTCGTCCTGATAACGCGCGAACCTGTCACTACGACGACTTCCGTATCACTCGGCTGCGCCGCGGCGCTGGCATCTGGCTCCGCCGCGGCGGCAGTCAGCGGGAATGCGGACCCGCAGATGATGGCGGCGCCTGAGGCGCCGTAAAGCATGGCCTTTAGAACTTTCACGATGTTTCCCCTGTATTGTGCGGTTTTGTTTTGGGGATTAGGCGTGAACCGGCTATATACTTAATTCATTTTGTGAAATAAGTACTGCGCTGGTTATATTCAGCAAAATCCCATTGATTTTTATAAGCTTACTACTTTCAGACTCGTATGCGCTGTGTCCCGAAAGTGCCCGCACCGCAAAGCCGTTACCATCAAGCTCATGCTTCGTGCGATGTTCGATCTGAGAAATTATCGCGTATAAAGTCTGACCGTATATATGATGCATAACCCTGATATCCGTCAACACGAAATCTTTTTTCATCGGTGGAATCTTGCGATTCCGCAGATGCTACCGCGATTTTTCACGCAATAAGTTGAATTAATTAGATAAAATATTTTCATCACTGCTGGTTTGCCGGCGGGTGCGCCAAAAAACTAACAGTTGGCATTTGGCAATTATCGAATTAAAGGTCTGTCTATATATTTCAAATAGTCTGCTTTTTTGGACGGTTGCCGCGGATTTGTGAGTGAATCCAAAGCGATCATGCGATCAGGTGTCGCCGCAGGATTATTCTGTATTTTCTTCCGAATACATGCTGCGCTGCGGAAGGGGCGAATATGGTGCAGACAATGCCGGCTAAGCCGGACAAACGCCGCCAGGCGGTCATTTGGGACAGGGTGCCGGGTAGGGGGGCGGAGACGGGACCACGTGGCTCTTCGCCGCTTCACATGTTGCTGGCGCAGAAGCTCGCCCACGAGATCATCTCTGGGCAGCGCCTGCCGGGAGATGTTCTGCCGACCGAACTCGACATGTCGATTTCCCTGGCGATATCGCGGACGGCGGTACGCGAAGCCATGAGGATTCTTTCGGCAAAGGGTCTTGTCGAGCCACGACCGAAGCGGGGAACCTGCGTCACCGAAAAGGCCGGCTGGAATTTGCTCGATCCGGACGTCATCGGTTGGATGTTCGCCGACACGCCCGAGGACCGGCTGGTTCGCAACCTGTTCGAGCTGAGGCTCATTATCGAGCCGGCGGCCGCCAGCCTCGCCGCACTGAGGCGTACCGTCACGCATCTCGCCGACATGTCCTACGCCCTGGAGGTCATGGACCGGACGACGCTTTTTACCGAAGCGGGGCGTCAGGCCGACAAGGACTTTCACGCGACATTGCTGGCGGCGGCGGATAACGATCAGCTGGCGTCGCTGAATGCGTCTATTGGCGCGTCCGTGGCCTTATCGACGCGCTACAAGATCGAGCAGGATGTTCTCGGCCCCAACCCGGTGCTGGCCCACCGGGTCGTCTATGAAGCCATCGAACGTGGCGACGCCGCCGAAGCGCGCTGGTGCATGGAATCCCTTATCCGCCAGGCGATGAAGGACATCGTCAAACGACCGCAGTACGGCGTAATGGGAACCTGAGGCGATGTGCTGAACGAAGTTCGGCATAGCCTAGATCGGAATGGGTTTAGGTGAAAACGCCATTCCGATCTAAGTTTTTGTTTTATCGCGATATTTAAGGCGAAAACCGCTTACACTTTTGGCTACGCCGAACTCCGTTTCGCCATATCGCTCTAGCGGGTTACTTCAACCGGAATTCCGCGGATCCGGTCTTGAGGCCTTGTGCGGTCGCTTTAAGGACAGCCGTCCCCGGTTCGCCTGTTGACTGGACGATAACCTGCGCCCAGCCGTTAAAGACGCTGCGCCGCCAGGGCGCCGCCGGAGTCGTGATGCGCAAGCTGCCCCACTTCGTAGCAGAGACGGAACGGTCGAACATGGCCTGGACGCCGCCCTCCGGGGTCGGCGTGACATAGCTCAGGCTGTTGACGTCCAGCAGCTGCGATGGGACCAGATCAACAACCAAAGCGCCGTCGACAGCGCGGGGGGTGACCTGGATTCCGTTGACATAGACCTTTTGTTCCGCGCTCAGCCTGTCGATAAACAGGGTCGCGACATCGCCAGCAGCGGATGCCGGCCGTGCGAACTGTCCCCGAAGAACGAGACCCTTGGTCAGCGGCGGCTGCTGCTCAGGCGGCAACCATTGTGTCGGATCGCGCCACGTCGAGGTGTCGGCCGAACTGGACACAGCGTCGCCGCCCTCAAGATTATCGATCGCCAGGGACCGCCAGCCCGACAGACCATAGAAGTGATCCCGCGGCGCGGGCCTGTCCGCCTCGTGGCTGCCCGGATCGCCATTGCCCACGCCGATGATGCGGATCGGGCCGCTCGTCTCGAAGCGCACGAGATCGCCGGCGTTAGGCACGATGCGCCCCGCCTTGTCCATGACATTGACCCATACGACCGAAACGTCGGCGCCGTCCGCTGCCAGCGACGTCCTGTCGGGCGTCAGCGTCACACGCGCAGGCTCACCCGTTGTCGCCACGTCCGTGGACGCGACCAGCTTTCCGTTCAGATAGGATTTGGCCGTAAGCTTGCCCGACCTATAAGGCACGTCCCATTTGAGATGCGAATCCTTGACCATAGGCTTGCGGCCGAGGGACCGTCCGTCCTGGAACAGCTCTACCGCATCTCCATTGCTGTAGACGCGCACATCGATCGGCTGGCCTTCGCGTCCTTGCCAATTCCAGTGCGGCAGGATGTGAACGCTGGGTTCCTTCATCCAGACC
>CAMLLA010000083.1 GCA_946480525.1 uncultured Asticcacaulis sp.
CTGGGCCAGTCTTTCCTGGGCCAGTCTTTCCTGAGCCAGACGTTCTTCGTCGAGACGGGCCTGCTCAAGGCGGGCAAGTTCGGCGCGAACCATTTCATCACGCAGGGCGCGTTCACGCTCCACACGTTCTTGTTCAAGGCGGGCTTGTTCAAGGCGGGCTTGTTCAAGGCGGGCCTGCTCAAGGCGGGCCTGCTCGATACGGGCTTCCTCTGCACGCGCCTGCTCGATACGCAGCGCCTCCATGCGCTGGAATTCCTGCTGCCTCGCCTCTTCGCGCAGGCGGGCCTCCTCGCGCTGACGGGCTTCCTCGGCCGCGCGCGCGGCGGCCAGCATCTCTGCCTGGCGCAGGGCTTCCTCGCGCATGCGCTGCTCGACCTGCTGCTGTTCCTGACGACGCAAGTCCTGGATGCGCTGGTCTTCCTGCGCACGGGCAATCGCCGCCTGCACTTCCGGGCTCATGGCCGGGGTGGTATCGTAGGTATAGGGCGTCGGACTATAGGGCGGCGGGATACTGGCCGCCGGCGGCGTTTGGGCAGCCGGCGGAACCTCAGCCGGCCGGGGGGCAAACGCGGCCAGGTCAATGACCTGACGTTCGACCGGCGCGGGCGCGACCGGGTTTACGGGCTGCGGCGACGCGGAGATTTCAAATGGCGGCGGCGTGACCGCCGACGCGGGGATTTCACCGACCGGGTGCGCAGACAGGATGCCGTTACGATCCGGCGCATCCAGCTCCGCCGGAACGGACGGCTGCGCGTCCGCGGCATCTTCCATGGGACGCACCAACAGGGACGGCGCCGTTCCCGTGACGTCGTCCGGCGTCAGGAACAGGTTTTTTTCGGCGGCACGACGGCGGATCAGCGGCGCCAGCACGTAGGTCTGGCCGTTGAATTCGGCCGAACGCCAGGCGTCCATGGCCAGGGCCGCTTCGGTCATGCGGCCTTCGTTGATACGCTTCAGCACCGTCGACTGGCCGAAATTGTCGACACCGATATTGAAACAGAATGACACCAGGGCATCGAACTGGTTCTGGTTGATGGGAACAAGGACCAGATTGTTGATCGCATCGACGATAGGCAGAAGATCGAAGCGCAACAGGGCGTCGGCATCTTCCTGCGTACAGGTCGCGCCTTCGCGCGCCGAGAATGTGTGCCCGTAGCCAAGCGTCCAGCGACCGTCAGGCAGGCGCGCCGCAACGGATCGCAATCCTTCGAAACTCTTGATCAGCTCGACCCCGGCGCGGGAAACCTTCAAACGCGCTCTCATCCCTAATCCTGACCCAAAATGGTCCATATGGAGCGTATCCCTTGCCCCTATGCCCCAAAACAAAACGCCAAATAGCGTGACGACCGTTAACTAGCAAACCACATACCGCGCGGGATTTACAAGACAATTGTAACAGGCGGAATTCAGGCTAAGCGTGGCAGCAGAATCATGGCCGCGAGCCCCAGGAAACTGAAGAAACCAACGCAGTCCGTGACCATGGTCACGAAGATCGGCGACGCCACGGCCGGATCGCGCCCGACCTTTGACAGGCCCAGCGGGATCAGGGTTCCGGCCAGAGCCGCGGCGGTCAGATTAATCATGACCGCCGTGCCGATGACAACGCCGAACCATACCCCCTGCCACAGGCCGGCGGCCAGGCCCAGCGCCAGGGCGATCGCCGCACCGTTGATCAGTCCGACTCGAACTTCGCGCCACAGGGTGCGCAGGGCATTGGCAGCCGTCAGTTCACGCGCGGCAAGCGCCCGCACCGCAACGGTCAGGGACTGGGTCCCGGAATTGCCGCCGATCGAGGCCACCACCGGCATCAGGACCGCAAGCGCCACAAGCCTTTGTATCTCGTCCTGAAACATCAGGATCAGCGACGAGGACACGAAGGCCGTCAGCAGGTTGATGCTCAGCCACGGCAGGCGGGATTTGACGGTGTCGAATACCCCCTGGCGGCGGCCGCTTTCGGAAACACCCGCCAGGGCCAGCATGTCTTCCTGGCTTTCTTCCTGGATGATGTTGACGATGTCGTCGACAGTGATCTGACCGACCAGGCGCCCCGAAGCATCGACGACCGGCGCCGAGATCAGGTGGTACTTCTCAAAGATGTAGGCGACTTCTTCCTGGTCCTGGTCGACCGTGATTTCGGTCGTCGGTTCCATCAGGCTGGTCAGCGGCAGTTCGCGCCGTGACCGCATCAGCAGCGACACAGGCAGGGCGCCGACAGGCTTATGGCTGGGATCCAGCACATAGATGTCGAAGAACAGCTCCGGCAGGTCGTCGCCGTTCTCGCGCATGTGGTCGATGGTCTGGCCCACGTTCCAGAAGCTGGGCGCGGCCATGACCTCGCGTTGCATCAGGCGGCCGGCCGTCTCTTCCTCGAAGGTCATCGAGGTGACGAAGGCTTCGCGCTCGGATTCCGGCATGGCGGCCAGAACGGCCTTCTGCTGGTCTTCTTCCAGGTCCTCAAAGACAGCGGTGGCGTCGTCCGAATCGAGTTCCTGCAGCACTTCGGCGATGTCGGCCGTGTGCAGGGTCTCGATGACCTCTTCCCGGATATCGTCGTCAAGTTCCGGCAGGATCTCAGCGATCGCGTCCGCCGGTATCCACGGAATGACCTGCTCGCGATAGTCTTCCGACAGGAAGCCCAGAAGGTCGGCGACGTCGGCCGGATGCAGAGCGTCCAGCAGTTCACGCAGGCGCATGCCGTCACCGCGATCGGCGGCATCGATGACCAGGGTGATATACTGCGGATTAAGGGCGTAGTCGTCCTTGAGCGCGAAATCTTCGATCTGTTCGGGCGTTACCAGACCACCGCCGATGTCTTCATCGCGGCCGATCCTGGTTTCGATTTCGGAGTCGACTTTCTTTTGAGCGGCGTCGGACTTCTGGCTCATGGCTCAGGCCTCCCCTCTTGGCGCCCTGTTCACAGCGCCACGCTCAAAAAACTCATCCGGATGGTGCGGTCAAGAAGACTCGAACTTCCACGCCTTGCGGCACAGCGACCTCAACGCTGCGCGTCTACCAATTCCGCCATGACCGCACAGTCATCCGGAGAGGCGCGGGCATAGCAACACTGAAAGCGTTTGTGAAGGGCTTTGTCTGAAAATATCGGCGCGCCTGTGAATTATTCACGCCTAAAGGCAGGGTTTTATGACCCGAGAGCCATATAGTCGTAAACATCGGCCTGGCGCGTCACGACGATCGATATCTTTTCCTCGAAAATCTGGATTTCTCCGCGCGCCACCGGATGGTTGTTCGCCAGTATCCACACTTCGTCGTGTTCGCGGGCATCAAGCGGAATCACCGCGCCACGGCCCATGCGCAGCAGCTGCTGCATCGGCAGGACGGAACGGCCGAGCAGAACGGAGATTTCGACGGGAACGGCGCCAACCTGGGAAATCGTCACAGGATACCTTGCTTGAATTCGAAGCGACTGCCACCCCATATTGCGGCGGCGGCAACGGAGACTTGCGTCCGGAGCCAATTTGATAAATGACAAATCATGCTTGACGACGCGTTAATTCCCCAACCTTTTTTCAGGACCGATGACGGTCCCACGCCCGAATGGATCGTGGCTGAGGGTCCTGTCCCCTACCCCGACGCGGTGGCCTTCATGGAGGCGCGCGCCAGCGCCATCGCCGAAGACAGGGCGCGGGAATGCATCTGGCTGGTCGAGCACCCACCGCTCTATACGGCCGGCGTGTCGGCAAAGGGCTGCGACCTGATCGCCCCGGAACGCTTCCCGGTCTACACCTCAGCGCGTGGCGGCCAATACACCTATCATGGTCCCGGACAACGCGTGGCCTACGTCATGCTTGACCTCAACCGGCGCAAGAAGGACGTCCGGCTGTTCGTCGAAGCGCTGGAGCAATGGGTAATCGACACCCTGTGGCGCTTCAATGTCGAAGGCCATATCCGCCCCGGCCGCGTCGGGGTCTGGGTGGAACGCAAGGACAAGGGCTATGAGCCTCTGACCGAAGACAAGATCGCAGCTATCGGCATCAAGCTTCGGCGCTGGGTGAGCTTCCACGGCATCAGCCTGAATGTCGAGCCCGATCTCAGCCACTTCAGCGGCATCGTGCCATGCGGCATCACCGAATATGGCGTCACCAGCCTGCTCGACCTCGGCCTGCCGGTGACCATGGACGACGTCGACTACGCTCTGCGCATGAGCTTCGAGGCCGTCTTCGGCCCCGTTGACGCCTAATCGTCACCTGGCTTGCGAACCGTCGGCTCGCGCTCGGCAATAGCCGCATCGTCCGCCGCCGGCAAAGCGGGCGGAACTTCGGTTTCGAAACTCACCAGCTCAACCGGAGCGGCCGAGGTTTTCTTGCCGAACAGGGACAGCAGTCCGCGCCACAGGATGCCAAGGCCGGCCAGGATAAAGACGATGAACTTCTTGCCGAAAGCCAGCACCAGTCCCAGCAGCCCAAGCTTTTTTGCTGCCGCCACGCCAAGCCCGGCCGCGACCAGGCCGCCAACGCCATAGGCGGCCTTCGCGTCACCATCCTTGTAATCGGCGTAGCGCGCACCGGCGTTGTACGTTCCTGCCAGGGCCAGTTGCTGGGCCTGGGCGCGGATGCTTTCCAGTTCAGGCATGCTCGCGATCATGTTCAGGCTCAACACCCCTCCACGGCCAAGAACGCGGATATCATAGTTGAGCGTGTGAACCTTATTGTCGCCGAACCGTATATCCTGCGCCCAGATCATATAGTGGTGCGTGGCGTCGTAGGACGGCGGCTGCGCCCAGCCGACAAGGTGCATGGGCTCGTAGCCTGCCTTTTCGCGCGCCTGGTTGTTGTCCGCCTCGCCTTTCTGAATTTCCTTGAGATAGTCGTCGTAATTGGTCGTCGAGGCGTCCTTGTCCGATACGTATCCGCTTTTCTCGAACGAGACGACGGCGCCCCAGTCGTTGAACGGCGTCCGCCCGGCGGGAATAACCATCCCTAAGATACCTTCCGCCGCCGACGGCGGATTCCCCCAGGCATCCACGATGACCTTGCGGGCGTCGGCAGCGTCGAGGAAGTAATATTTGTCCCCAAGCGTCAGGGTCGCCTCAGCCTCATCGAGCTTCACATTTCCGGTTTTCGGATGAAGGCCGGCCATAAAGCTCGCTTCGGCGGCCGCCTGGCTCTGGGCGGCGGCCTCGAGCTGGGCCTTTGTCGGCGCTTCGGCGCTAGAGGGCACCGGCGTCGCAACGGCCGCCGACGCGGCGTAAAGGCCAAGACCAAGACCAACGGCCAGCGCGGCCACTTTTAAAATACGGAACATAACTTCCCCCCGAAAAGCACTCCTTACTACTAAGTGCCTTCATTGGAGATTACAAGCCGGCTCAACCGCCAGCTGTCCGGAGTGTCCCGAAACATTAAGGCGCTTGTTCCTGCGCCGCCTTGCGGAATGAGGTGCGGCCATAGCGGTTGTCGCCCCGCTCTCCCGGCATGACGCACAGGTCGATCACCGCCCAGACCAGCACCACGACCGCGATAAAGTCAAAGAATCCCATTGGTCGTGGCCAGACCATGACCACGGCGATGAGTATGATCGCCGACCACCAGCCGGATCGGCCACGGTCATGGAGCCGTTTGGATAACAGGCAGGCGCCGCCATAGATCAGCGCAGGATAGACGATCCAGCCTGTAACGAACTGCAAAGGGCCCGACACCAGCGCCTCGTAGAAGGCCAGAACGAGCAGCAGCAGCGCCGCGCCGACCAGGAACGGCGTCTGGCGGATACGTCCGTCAGCGGAGAGAAACAGATTGCCCCAGTCGATCTTGGAAGTCATGCCAAACGCCATGTAACAGGAAGAGCGACTGTCGCCAGCCGCCCCGGTAAAGTCAAGTGTCGTAACGTCTTGCATGGCTTCCGGGGCGGACGCCCCGGCAAGGCCAGGCGGACGCCCGAGCGTCATGCTAGGAAGAGCCCGTGCGGCGCTTGAGTACTATTCAGTCAACCGTGTTTTCTTGATCGCCTCGAACACCGCCGAAAGCGCCGTATTGATCTGGCTGGCGCTGGTCAGGTCGTAGAAGTAGTCCGGCCTTGTGGCGCAAGCGCGCAGCATGTCCGAATTGCCCTCGATGACCTTGATGACAAAGACGGTTATTCCCTTTGCCTTGGCATTCGTGCACGCCTGGGCCGTGCGGGCGTCGATCTTCGCCTTGTCGGTCGACCACCGGTTCCTGGTATTGTCGCCATCGGTGACAACGATCATGTACTTGCGCGTTGTGTCGTCCTTGAACTCGACGCCACCGCCGAACGGCGTGCTGGGCGACAGGACTTCCATGCCCCACTGGACACCGATCGTGATATTGGTCTGAGCATTCGAACCGCCGGCGACCATGCCCGTGACAAAGGTCCTTGCCGCCGTGATGTTGTCGCTCAGGCCCTGGACAACCTTGAGCGAGGTGTCGGCGCATGGCACGGCGGGATACAGGGTGTTGGCGTTGGCGGGCGTCGGCGCATCGGCCTGGGTGTCGTAGGGTTGGGTGCGGTCCATGACGCAGCCCTGCCACGCGCTGTGATTGGCCGCCGTATATGGCGTGTTCAGCCACATGGTGCCGCCGCCACTGAAGACGCTTCCCGTCGACTTGGAAACCGCGGCCGCCTCGCCATAGCCGTTACCATAGCTGGAGTTGTAGGTGATGGTTCCGGAGGGCACTGCCGTAAAGCAGCCGGTTGTACCGCTGAAGCAGGTGTTCTTGATGTCATGGGCGCTGTTGTAATCGCCGTTGTTTCCGGTCGAACCCGTCTGCGATTCAAGTGTCTGGGTTGTCGAGGTCTGGGTCGAACCGGATGTCGAGGTCGCGCCCGTTTCGGCGTTGGTCGAGGTCGTCGGCGTTACGGTCTTGGTCGTCGTGACCGTATAGGAAGTCTCGGCGTATTTCGAAACCGTGCCGCCGTAGTTTGAGATCATATAGGTGTTGTAATAGGTGCGTTCGACGCCCGCCACCGTCACCTTATAGGTCTGGTAGTAGGCCTTGACCGTCTTCTTGCACTCTTCGACATTGCTCGCCGACTTGCACACCTTGTTGTAGGTGTCGCGCAGGACATTGCAGAGATAGCCATTGGTGCCGCTCTTGCAGCCTTCGGAGATGCTCTGGGTGCCGTAATAGACGTAGTCGTAATTGTTGCCGGCCGTCAGGCGGACCTGCGTATTGAACGGGACGATCGCGACCTTTGTCTTCGACACGTTTTCGCCGCCGACCAGAAGACTGGCCAGCACATTGTCGACCGACGTCTTCAGGTTGGTCATCTTGTTGGCGCTGGCCATAGACCCGGTCGAGTCCAGCACCAGGGCAATCTCCGACTTCTGCATCTGGGACTGCGCCTTGGACACGACGTTCAGCTTGAAGCTGTCGATGCCGAGCAGCGCGGCAAAATAGCTGGTGACCTTGGCATCGACCGTATAGGTCTGGTCCATCGTGTTGCCGGTCGTGCTTTTCAACAGCGCCCTGTTGATGGCGTAAACCGAGTCGTCGTGGAAATTTTCATCGAACGCCTTGTCGGCCGCCAGCTTGCGTGTCGCATCGGACGTCGCATAGCTCAGCGACATAGCGCGCAGCAGCGCTGCGTCCGCAGCGTCCTGAACGTGCTTGCGCGCACTGTCCACGCGGGAAAAGTCGACGGCCGCTCCGGCCGCTCCAAAGATGACAAAGGCCGAGAGAGCGAAGATGACAACCGTATTGCCGCCGCGGTCCGCACAGAACCGGCGGGCGGCTGAAAGAGAACGCTGCCAAAATCCAGCTTTGGCGATCCGATTTTCCATGGACACTTTCAAGCGTGTGATCCTTGCAATTCCACAAGTGGGACGGATGATAGCGGTAAAACCTTAAGATCGGGAAAATCCAAAGATGAAACGCTGCGACGCGTTTCATCTCAGAACACTTTCCGCAATATACCACATCCGTTGCAATTATCAGACCACAACGCTAAGCACAGCGATAGTATAAAATTAACACATTGTTAATCTGTGAGTCGAATTTTCTTGATCGACTTCATGATTTTGCCAAGCGTTCCACTCAGCTCATTGGCATTTGACAGGTTGTAATAGTATCCCGTGTTGGATGCACATGCCTGAAGCTTTTCGGAATTGCCTTGCTCCAGCCGAATGGTGAAGATCGTAATCCCCAAATTCTTGGCATTGGTACAGGCCAGCGACATGCGGGCGTCAATCTGCGACGCTGTCGTCGTCCAGCGGTTCTGTGTATTCAAGCCGTCAGTCAGCACGATCATATACTTGTTGACCGTCGGATCCGTGAAGGCCGCTCCGCCCTGGAATGGGGCGTCGGGCGACAGGACTTCCATGCCCCACTGAATGCCTATGGTGACATTGGTATTGCCGGCCGGCGTCATTTTCTTGGCGTAGGCGCGGACCGAAGCAATGTCCGTCGTGAGCGGCACGATCGGCAGCAGGCTGTTGGTGGCGCACTTGGACGCCGGATAGAGGGTGGCAGCGTTGCTGCTCGACGGCGCGTCCGACTGGACGTCGTAAGGCTGGGTCCGGTCGATGACGCAGCCCGACCAGTTGGCCGTGCCGACACCCAGCAGGTCGTCATTCGACGTGACGGTATCGTTGTCCTTGATCGTCGAGCCCGTGGCGCCGTAGCCGCCCGTATAGGGATAGCCGTAGGTAATCGTCCCGCTGTACTGGCTATAGTTGTTATAGCCGACATAGGACGGTGACATGCTCGATGTGTAGGACCAATAGTAACCATTGGTCGTTGAGTTGCCGGCCTGGCTGGCCGACGAGTTGTTCGCGCTGAACGCCGCGACGCGGTAGTAGGCCAGGTAGCGGGTGTTATTATAGCAGTAATTATAGCAGTTGCTGTTATAATAAGGATTGTTGAACCAGGTCGACGTATAGACGTAATAATAGCCATTACTATATTTCGTGTAATTGACGGCGTTGGTTGCGCACGTCGTGCCGGCCGAAGACGAATAGGTGTTCGTCACCCATGTACACAGGTTCTTGGCATTTGTCGTCACAGCGTCGCACTGCCCGCCCGTCAGACTGGTGCAGGTATAGCTCTGGCTGGTGGACGCGAAGTTGCCGGCATAGCCGGTCATGCCGTTGGCGTCACTCAGGGAGACCTGCGTATCGAACGGCACCAGGGCGACCTTCGTCGTGCCGAGATTCTGCCCCGTCACCGGATCGACAAGCGTCGCCAGAACGCTGTCCAGGCTGGTCTTCAGCGTCGTCATCTTGTTGTTCTGCGCCATCGAGCCCGTGTTATCGAGCACGAAGACGATCTCGGCGGCGTTGATGGTGACGCCGGCCTTGGCTACCGCATTGATCGGAACGGAATCAATACCCACCAGCCCGAGAAGGTAGGCCGGCACTTCGGCGGTCGCCGAGAATTTCATTACGTTGACATTGTTGCTCGTCTCGGACGTCAGCTCGCCAGCGGCGCCGTAGGTTGCGAGATTCGTGCCATCGGTATTGGCCTTGAACGCGCGGGCGGCGGCGCTCTGCTGATTGCTCAGAATCCCTGTCGAATCGAGCGCGGCGGCGATCGCGGCGCTGTCCGCCGCGTCCTGAAGGTGCGCCCGGGCGGCCAGGACACGGCCGTAGTCGACGCCTCCGCCAATCGCCACAAGGATAGGCACGGCGGAAAAAGCCACGATCATCGAGACATTGCCGCGCTGATTGCCGCGCAAGCCGCGTTGAATGCCCTGCGGCGGCATGACGATGCTACGCGTCAGCCGAAGCGCGCGGCGGAAAAAATTGCCAATGCTTACCATCGCCCCATCGGGACCTTACGCGGTCAGTGATCGGCACACCTTCTGTGGCCTGTTGAATAACGGGCCATCGTATCATTTGTTGCATTAGCGAAAGCTGAAAAGGGATGATGAATCAATGATTAATTCCATTTTTTCAGCAACTTAAGCCATAGCGCCCTTTACAAAACCCTTATAATTCCAAAGGTAAGGCCATTTCGAGCGTCCGACATAACGCCGTCATATCTTCAGCGACCGGAGCGGACAGGGTCTTGTCGCCGCCGGCGGGATGGGGAAAGGTCAGGCTCAGCGCATGCAGCATCAGTCTCGGAACGGCGCGTCCTTCAAGGCTCAAGGCGCCGCCATAACGCGCGTCACCGGCGATGGGACACCCCAGGTGTGCCAGGTGGACGCGTATCTGGTGCATGCGTCCTGTGTGCGGCATCGCCCGGACCAGGGCCGCATCCCCGGACCGCGCAAGGACTTCGAAGGCCGTCGAGGCCGTCAAGGCATCGGGATGGTCGGGGGCGCAAACCCGGGACCAAGCCTCACGCCCCTGCTCTTCCCGGCGGAGCGCCTCGTTGACTTCGAACCGGTCGGCAAGGCGACCGGCATTGGAGACGATGCACAGATAGGTCTTGGCAAAGGCCCTGCGGATCATCGCCTTGCCCAGGAACGACGCCACCGGCGTCGTCTTGGCGACCAGCAATATACCGGACGTGTCACGGTCCAGCCGGTGGATCAGCTTGGGGCGCTTGCCGTTCGAGCGCGCAAAGGCCCACATCAGGTCGTCGAGATTGTGATGGTCGCCGCGCCCGCCCTGGCTCGACAGGCCCGACGGCTTGTTGAACCCCATGATGTCGGCGTCTTCATAGATCACCATTGACTTCACCCAGGCGACATCCGCATCGGAAATGTCGCGTGGCAGTTTCGACGCCGGAATGAATTTCGGCGTCTGCCTGGGACGGGGTTTCTGGTTTTTCAGCGCCTTCAGGTGCTGGGGAGAATGCTTGACCATGCGCAGCCGTTACCCGGCCTGCCCGTCGCCGTCAAATCAATCAGAAGACTTCGGCGGTTTCGTCTTTTTGAGATGGCCAAGCCAGAAGGACGACCAGGGTGACGAAGCTGAGCAGCCCCATAAGAATCCACCAGCCACTGCGGTTCAGGTCGTGCAGCCGACGCACGGCAGCCGCCAGTAAAGGAAAAAAGAGGGCTAGGTTCACAACTACCCCGGCAATCATTCCAAAAAACGGAATGATTTGCCTAACTGCTCCCAATGCAATCCAGATCAGGCAAGCGGCGAGAATGAACCACCAGAACTCTGACCGCGTCCCGCGCCCTTGAAAGCCAAAGTATTTGTGCAAGCAAACGGATGTCGCATCGGGAAAAGACCGCGGCACTGCTGATGGACCGAAGCGGTTGGGCCCTGACGGTTTTACCCATATCGGCAGGAATGTAATGGCCAGTCCTAAAACCAGGCTGAAGAACAGGACCACAAAATGAAATACGGAAAAACTGCCCATTTACCCCTCCCCTTGGACGGACAGGGGTAACCGCAGATTGGCCAGGCGTCAACGCCGCTGTTTTTGCTCGCGTAAAGTCGCCCAGGCGTCCAGCCTCTGCCTGACCTTGCCTTCGTGTCCATCTCCCTTCGGATCATAGAAGCGCGGGCGCTTCACGCCGTCGGGGAAATAGTTCTGGCCTGAAAACCCGTCGGGATCATCGGGATCGTAAATGTAGCCCGCGCCGTAGCCGATATCCTTCATCAGCTTGGTCGGCGCATTCAGGATGACCGCCGGCGGATCGAGGTGGCCCGTCTCCTTCGCCAGTTGCTGGGCTTTTTTGAAAGCCGTGTAGATGGCGTTCGACTTGGGCGCCGATGCCATATGGACGACGGCCTGGGCCAAGGCCAGTTCGCCTTCGGGGGAGCCCAGCACTTCGTAGGTATCGCGCGCCGCATGACAGAGCAGCAACGACATCGGGTCGGCATTCCCTATATCTTCCGAAGCCATGCGAATAAGCCGCCGCGCAATGAACAGGGGATCATCCCCGCCGTTGAGCATCCGCGCCAGCCAGTAGAGCGCCGCATCCGGATCAGAGCCGCGTACCGCCTTGTGCAGGGCCGAGATCAGGTTGTAGTGCCCTTCCCGGTCCTTGTCGTGATTGGGCCGGCGTTTCTGCAGGTGCGCCAGCAGTTCGTCGCTGTCTACTGGACTTTCGAACCCCATGTGGTCGAGCGATTCCACCAGGCTCAGTATGTAGCGGCCGTCGCCATCGCTTAACAGCTTGAGCGTTTCACGCGCCTCGGGTGTCAGGGGCAGCTTATGGCCGATATGGTCTTCGGCGCGGTCGATGATCTGGTCGAGCGCCGCATCGTCCAGGCGTTTCAGCACAAAGACCTGGGCCCGCGACAGAAGCGCGCCATTCAACTCGAACGACGGGTTTTCGGTCGTAGCGCCGATCAGGGTCACCACTCCCGCCTCGACATAGGGCAGAAAACTGTCCTGCTGGGCACGGTTGAAGCGGTGAATCTCATCGACGAAAAGGACGGTACGCGCGCCCATGCGATGGCGCGCCTGCGCCGCCTCGAAAACCTTCTTCAGGTCGGCGACGCCGGAAAAGACAGCGGATATCTGCTGGAATTCATAGCCCGCGGCCTCCGCCAGCAACCGCGCGATCGTCGTCTTGCCGACGCCCGGCGGTCCCCACAGGATCAGGCTGGGCAGGAAGCCGCGCTCGATCAACCGCGAGATAGCGCCGTCGGGTCCAAGCAGGTGGTCCTGGCCGACGACATCGGCAACGGACTTTGGACGCAGGCGATCGGCCAGCGGCTTTGCGGCCTCGTCTACTTTAGGCAGGGCGTCACGAATGACGGGCTGGGTGTCACCGAAAAGATCGGCCGTTGGGGAAGAAGCCATGAAACAAATATAGAACATTTGTCCTGTGTTTCAATGGCTTTCATTTGGCCGGCTAACGGTTGT
>CAMLLA010000084.1 GCA_946480525.1 uncultured Asticcacaulis sp.
GCGCCGCGACGAAAAGATTACCTTCGTGCAGGTCGACATGGAAGACACCGTGATCCAAAGCCTGCGACAGGAAGGCGCGGATCAGGTTATCGGCCGTTTCCTTATGGTCCAGGCCGGGCAGGGACAGGGCTTCCGGCTTGGACAACGGCATGCCGTCGGCCCATTCCAGCACGATGACGCGGCGTGACACCTGATGCCACACGACCTTTGGCGCGCGCATATAGGGCGTGGCATTGATGATCTGGCCGATCTCGTCGCACGCCGACGCTTCCAGACGCAGGTCGAGCTCCAGCATCAGCGATTGTGCGACCGTCGCGACAAAGGCTTCCGGCTCGAGCCGCCGCGCGACCGGCACCAACTGATGGATCAGCCGCGCCGACAGGATCAGCATGGCGATGTCGGCGGCGATAACCTCTTCTATGCCAGGGCGCAGGATCTTGACCGCCACCTTGCGACCATCGAGCAGAACCGCGCGGTGCGCCTGGGCGATCGAGGCGGCGCCCAGCACTTCGCCGAACTCGCTGAAGATTTCGCCCAGGGGCTTGCCGAGCGCCTCTTCGACAGAGGCGATGGCGACGCGTTCGGGAAACGGCGGCAGACGATCCTTGAGGTGGCTCAGGTCCTCTATGAACTGTTTGCCGAAGATGTCGCCGCGCGTCGACAGGACCTGGCCCAGCTTGATGAAGGCCGGTCCCAGCTCCTGTAGCGCCAGGGCGTAGCGTTCGCCGGGGCGCAGGGTGCTGCGGCGGCTGAACAAGGCGCGCAGGAGGCCTGCGACAAACCGCGGAAACGGCGGCAAAAGCGGTGACAGCTCCTTGGGGACCAACGCATCGTGGCGCAGCAGGACAAGGCCCGTGCGGAACATGCGCATCCATGAAGCGAAACTGGCCATCCGGTTTAAGTGAGCTTACGCCCAGCCCTCGTGCAGGGCGCAGATGCCGCCGGAGAAGTTGGTGTAGCGGGCGTTGCGGAAACCGGCCGTCGTCATCATGTCTTTCAGCGTCTCCTGGTTGGGGAAGCGCTTTATGCTCTCGACCAGGTACTGGTAGCTGTCGCGGTCGCCGGCGACCAGCTTGCCCATCCACGGAATGACGTTGAAGCTGTAGGCTTCGTAGATCCTGGCCACCGGCGTCGCGGTCGGGTGCGAGAATTCGAGGCAGAAGAAGCGGCCGCCGCGCTTGAGCACGCGGCGGGCTTCGTTCAGCGCCACCTGCACGTCGGCGACGTTGCGGATGCCGAAGCTGATGATGTAGGCGTCAACGCTGGCGTCATCGATGGCCAGGTTCATGGCGTCGCCGACCGACCAGCTGAGCTCGGGTTCCGTGCCTTTTTCCCGGCCGGCCAGGATCATCTGTTCGTTATAGTCGATGACGCGGATTTCGACGTCTTTGGCGTCATAGCCGCGGCCTTTACGGCGGGCCTTGGCGGCACGCGCCATCTTGGCCAGGCGACGGGCAATGTCGCCGGTGCCGCCGGCAACGTCGAGGATGATTTCACCGGGCTGTGGATTGAGACGCGCGCAGGCAGCGTCCTTCCAGACATGGTGGACGCCCAGCGACATGACGTCGTTCATCAGGTCGTATTTTGGGGCAACGCGCGCGAAGACCTCGGCGACGCGTGAGACCTTCTCGCGCGGGTCGAGGTCCCGGAAACCGAAGGGGGAGGTTGCGGTATCGGACATGGCCGCTGTTCTAACGGCAAAAGGTTGAGAATGAAATACGTTTCGCGTGTGGCGCAGCGTCGCGGCAGGGGCATGGCCCTGTACCCGCAATCGCTATGGCGTCTGTGAGATACGCCGGAACCTCTGCCGCGTGTCTTTAATCCGCCTTGTCGGAGGCGCGGCGGAACGGCCCGCGGTACTCGGGATTGTTCCTGCGGCGGCGGTCCGGGCCGATATAGGTGCTCGACTTCACCCAGCCGCGCTCATTGTTGATGACGCTGCGCATCCGGTCGATCAATGCCTTGGCCGTCAAGGGCTTGGCGATGATTTCATTGACCCCGGCGTCGCGGGCTTCAAGGACGTGGCGGCGGTCAGTGTGCCCGGTCATCATGATGATGGGGACGTAAGGATGAGGACTGTCCGAGCCCTTGCGCAGCAGCTTGGTGAATTCGAGGCCATCGAGCTGTTCCATCATCAGGTCGAGAACAATGACGTCGGGGCGCCAGTCGCGCACGATTTCCAGCGCTTCGATGCCGTCCGAAGCTTCGCGGATCAGCGTGATCCCCATCGACCGCAACATGGTGCAGACGATCACCCGCATGTAGTGATTGTCATCGACCACGAGCACCATAACGCGCGCGAATTTGCTCAAAGGGCTTCAGGGCTCCGGCAAAGGAAATAATTGAAATACAAGGGGACGGAACGCATCCCATATCAAATAACGCGACACTTCTATCTTATTTGCCGGAAACGTAAAACAAAGATTGATTCTCGCGCAATTCCGCGCTTCTCTCTGCGAAGTTAAGGCGTTGAGGGGCGGCTTGACCGACCCTGCAGGCAGGGACATTTCCATGATCGACTGGCAAAACAGAACGCTCATCGCGAGCGCGGCAGCGGTGCTGATTTCAGGCTTCTGCGTCGGGTTCCTGACAGCCAAGGCCACAGACGGCGTGTCGGGCAAGACCGATCCGGCGGCCGTCGCCGAAGCGCCCGGCAAGCCCGCCACCGGTCTGTTCGGCAAGGTCCGCGACAAGAATGCCCGCCGCGCCGGCGACGACAAGCCATCCGGCTTCGACAGCTGGAAACAGCGCCTCGACACGTCCGGCGATACGCCCAAGGCCTGCGTCCAGTTCTCGAAGCCGCTCGATCCCGCCAAGCCCTATGGCGACTTTGTTCTCGTCTCGCCCGCCCTGCCTTCGGCTCCGGCCGTGTCAGTGAAGGGCGATGAGCTGTGTGTTTCGGGCTTTGGCTTTACCGACCGCCGTATCACGCTTCTGAAAGGTCTGCCGGGCAAGGGCAGCGATGTCCTGAAGCAGAACCGCGATTTCGACTTCGCCTTTGGCGAAAAGCCGCCCTATGTCGGCTTCAAGGGCAATGGCGTCATCCTGCCGCGCGAAGAAGCCGACGGCGTGGCCATCGAAACCGTCAATGTCTCTGCCCTGGCGGTCGAGGTCTGGCACGTGTCGGACCGCAACCTGGTGCGCAAGAGCGTGTCCGCCCCCGATCCGACGCCCGAGGGCGACTACGACTACAGTTGGGGCGAAGACTCCGCCGACGATATCGGCGTCAAGATCTGGACCGGCAAGATGGCGGTCAAGACCGGCAATGGCGAGCGCGTCACGACCGTGTTCCCGCTGGGCGCGGTGCTGAAATCGCTGAAACCCGGTGCCTATGTCGTCAAGGTGCGCGACGGTTCCGGTGGCCGCGACAAGAAGGAATACGACCAGCCGGCGCAGGCGCGACGCTGGATCCTGTATACCGATATGGCGATGACCACCTACAAGAGCCCGAACGGTCTCGATGTCGTGGTGCGCTCGCTGAAATCCGCAAAGCCGATGAGCGGCGTCAAGGTCGACCTGGTGGCGTCCAACGGCGACATCCTGGCCGAAACGCGCTCAGGCGTCGACGGCCGCGCCAGCTTCGGCGGCGCGCTGCTGAAAGGCACGGACGCCCTGACGGCCAAGATGATCATGGCCTATGGGCCGAACGATGATTACACGGCGGTCGATGTTCAGCGCACGCCGATGGACCTGACCCAGCATGGCGTCGGTGGACGTCAGGACGAGGAGGCCGTCACCGATGGCCGCGCCAATGCCCAGGGCGTCGACGGCTTCATGTATACCGATCGAGGCATCTACCGCCCCGGCGAAACCGTGCGTCTGGTCGCCCTGATGCGCGATAACGAAGGCAAGGCGATCAAGGACCGCAAGGGTGCGCTGATCGTCACGCGGCCATCGGGTGTCGAAGCCTTCCGCTTCCGCTTCGACAAGACGCAGGACGGTTTTGCCGGCGCCAGCATCGTCCTGCCCAAGACGGCGCCGCGCGGCCAGTGGCAAGCGCGCCTCGAAATCGACGGCATGGATCAGGCGGCGGGGTCGGCCAGCTTTGCCGTCGAGGATTTTGCGCCGCAGCGTCTGGGCGTCGATGTCATGGCCGACAGTCAAAGGCCCCTGCTGTCGCTGACCGAACAGCGGCCGGTGCGCGTCAATGCGCGCTATCTTTATGGCGCGGTCGGCTCCGACTTGCAGGTGACCGGTGAGGCGCGCATCCGCCAGGATGCCGAACCCTTCCCGGCGTTCAAGGATTATCAGTTCGGCGATTCCGCCAAGCCTTACGAAGAAAAGTATGTCGACCTGCCGTCGGCCACGACCGATGGCCAGGGCAATGCCCTGTTCCCGTTCAATGCTGCCCTGGCGGGTGAAACATCCCAACCCCTGATCGTGCAGCTGACGGCCTCGGTGTTCGAGCCGGGTGGCCGTCCGGTGAAGGAAGGCCAGACGCTGAAGATCAAACCGGCGCCGCTCTATCTCGGCGTCAGGGTCGACCAGAAGGAAGCCAGGTCGTGGCGCGATACGCCGCAGGTGGCGCTCAACGTCATCGGCGTGACGCCGCAGGGCCAGAAGACCGGCGTCAGGGGCGCGGTGGTCAAGCTGATCGCCGAACACTGGGACTATGACTGGTACATCGCCAATGGCCGCTGGCAATGGCGCTCGACCCACCGCGATGTGGTGGTTTCGACCCAGACGGTCGATCTCAACGCCAACAGTGGTTTCACCCTGCAACGCGGGCTCGACTGGGGTGACTATCGCCTTGAGGTCGAGGTGCCGGGCAAGGCGCGCAGTTCGGTACGCTTCGCTTCGGGCTGGGGTTCGGCGCAAAAGGGATCGGATGCGCCCGACATGGTCCGCCTGTCGACCGGCAACCGCAAGTTCAACCAGGGTGATACGGTCGAATTGACACTGAAGGCGCCGTATAAGGGCGAAGCGCAGATCGCCGTCGCCACCGACCGCGTCATCGAGATGAAGACCGTAAGCATCGGTGAAAATGGCACCAGCGTTCGGCTCAAGACCTCTGCAGCGTGGGGTGGCGGCGCCTATGTGCTGGTGTCGGTCATCCAGCCGCGCGATCCTGTGGCGTCTTCCAAGCCGCGCCGGGCCGTCGGCCTGATCTACGTGCCGCTCGATGCCAAGTCGCGCAAGCTGGAGATCAAGCTCCCGGACAGCGAGACGCCGTTCAAGCCGCAGGTCGGCAAGGACGGCAAGCCGTTCATCGAAGTGCCGGTCCAGATCAGGGGTGCGAAGCTGGGCGACAGCGCCAAGGTGTCGCTGGCGGTCGTCGATCAGGGCATTCTCAACCTGACCAAGTTCAAGACGCCGGATCCGGTCGGCTGGTACTTCGGCAAGCGCGCATTAGGCGTCGATTTCAACGACGACTATGGCCGCCTGCTCGATCCAAACCTGGCCGCCGCTGCCGATACCTTCGGCGCCGACTCGATCGGCGGCGAAGGCCTGACGACGACGCCGATCCGGACTGTCGCCCTGTGGTCGGGGGTCATCGACACCGGGCTGGACGGCAAGGCAGTCGTGCGTCTGCCGATCTCCAAGTTCAACGGGGAACTGCGCGTCATGGCCGTGGCCTGGACCGACGAGGCCGTCGGCTCCGGCCAGCAGAAGCTGGTGGTGCGTGAGCCGGTCGTCATGGACCTGGCCCTGCCGCGTTTCCTCAATCCTGGCGACAAGGCGTTCGCGACGCTGGAACTGAACAATGTCGACGGCAAGCCGGGTATCTACAAGGCCATCATTAAGGGGCTGCAGGGCTTAGTGCTGGCGTTCGAGAAGGCCTTCAACCTCGGCAAGGGCCAGAAAGTCATCGAGGCCGTGCCGATGAACGCGCCGAACACGACCGGCATTTCGACGGTCAATATAGCGCTCAGCGGTCAGGGCTACGACTTCTCCGACTCGTTCCAGATCCAGACGCGCAACGGCTGGGGTCCGCAGACGCGCGTATCGGTCGAACAGCAGGCGGTCAATGCCACCTATGTGCCGAATGCGTCGCTGTTGGCCGGCTTGCAACCGGGCTCGGCGACGGTCGAGGTCAGCTATTCGCCCTTCCGCAATGTCGATCCGGGGCCGATCGCGGCTTCGCTTAACAAGTATCCCTATGGTTGCACCGAGCAAGTGACGTCGGCGGCAATGCCTTGGCTCTATGCTGACGAATCCATGGTCGGCAAGGATCGCGCGCGGCCGTCCGCCGGCGCGCTGAAAATCGCCGTGCAGAAGCTGCTGGACCGTCAGGCCCAGGACGGCGCGTTCGGCCTGTGGCGCGTCGGCGACGGCGATGCCGACGGCTTCATCGGCGCCTATGCGACCGACTTCCTGCTGGAGGCCCGCGCGCGCGGCGCCTATGTGCCGCAGGAGGCCATCGACAAGGCGATGAACGCCATGCGCGAGCTGTCGAAACCACAAGGCTATACCTCGGTCAATTACCGCCTCAGCGTACCTGATTATTGGTATTTGAGCGGCATATCGGGCGAGCAGCTGACCAGGCAGATGCGTAGCCGTGCCTCGGCCTACGCGCTGTATGTGATGGCCAAGGGCAAGTCGGGCGATCTGGCCCGCCTGCGCTGGTATCGCGACGTCCAGTTCGGTGAGGAGCAGTCGCCGCTGGCCCGCGCCCAGGTGGCGGCCGGTTTGAGCATGATGGGTGACCGCGCACGCTCCCGTCAGGCCTTCCGGCAGGCGATCGAAAAGATCGGCTATGCGGATCGTTATGACTGGTATCAGTCACCTCTGCGCGACCTGGCCGGCATCATTGCGCTCGCCTATGAGTCGGGTAATGGCGACATTGGAGCCACCCTGATCCCGCGCCTGGAAAACGCCATGAAGAGCCCGTCGCAGCTCAATACGATCGAGCAGGCCTATATCCTCAAGGCGGCGTCCTACATGCTGAAGGCCGCCGGCAAGACGCGGATCGACGCGAATGGCGTGTCGACCCTGCCGGGCAGCCAGAATGTCCAGCGCTTCGGTGTGACCAAGTTTGCCGGCGCGCAGCTCAAGAATGCGGGTTCAGGTCCGATCTGGCGGACGGTGACGGTGATCGGCACACCGGTGGCGCCTCCGGGCGCCGCATCCAGTGGCCTTAGCCTGTCGAAGACCTTCTTTACCTTGGGCGGTCAGCGTATCGATCCGTCGCAACTGCGTCAGGGCGATCGGGTGATCGTGGTGATTTCGGGCGGCAGCGACCGGGCGGAAATCCGGCCGATCGTCATCGACGATCCGCTGCCGGCCGGTTTCGAGATCGACTCGACCCTGACCAGCGAGGATACGTCCAACGGACCGTTCAGCTTTGTCGGCGAGTTGACCGGCGCCAAGGCCCAGGAGGCCCGCGACGACCGCTATGTCGCGGCGCTGGATGTGTCATCGAATCGCAGCTTCAGCGTGGCCTATATCGCACGTGCGGTGACGCCGGGGGACTATTACCTGCCGGGCGCGGAAGCCAAGGACTTCTACAAGACGGACACGTTTGGCCGGACCAACGGCGGGCGTGTGGTGATTTCGGGAAGATAGGCAAGCGGTGGGGCCCTTGGGCCCCACGCCCCGATACTGGTCCGCGTGTGAACAGTCTTATTAGCCAATAAAAAAGGGCCCCGCTTCGGAGGCCTTTTTTTATTGGCTGTCAGAATTATTCGTACCCGGACAAACATATTGGGGGTGCGGGGTCCGCGACCCCGCGACTTAACTCCCAAACCGCCAAACGATGAGAGACCCTGATAGGGTGCAATGGTCTCCAGACCAAAGCCCAAAACGCAAAACGACGAGAGACCCTGATGGGGGACAATGGCCCCTAGAAACGCAAAACGGAGACCATTGGGGGGCAATGGTCTCCGTCGCATGCCACCGGTTTCGAGGGGGGGGATGATCCCGGTGACGAACTTACAGGCTAAATTTACCTCGGAGAGGAAAACGACTCGTTAATACGAGTCACCGCCTTGACCCTCTAAGTAAACCTTTCTGTCCGTATGGCAAGTGTGCGGTGCAAAAAAATTGATCACACTTACTTGAACAGCTTAGCCCAGTTGGGTTTGGTGCGGTTCTTCCACGCGCCACGGTGGTAAGCATCCGACCCGATCAGCGGCACGACAGTGGTCGCTTCGGCGAACACCATTTGCTCGTAGGTGGTCGAAACCTTGCCCCAAGACGCGGCTTCCTTGAGCGTCGATGACGAACACGCACCATCGCGCACGTCGGCGACGGTAATCTGCACGGCATACTTGTGCATGTCAGCTTCAACACCGAGGATTTCGGCGCAGACGACCGTGTCCTGGGCGAAGTTCTTGGGCACGCCGCCACCGACCATGAACAGTCCGGTGGTGCCGGCCGCGATCTTGATATCCGTCAGTTCACGGAAATCCGCCACGGCATCGATCATCAGGTAGGGCTTGCCTTCCTTGATACGTTCCTTCTGGTGCTTGACCAGGCCGAAACCGGCCGACGAGTCGACAAAGGCCGGGCAGAAGATCGGCACGCCTTCCTCGTAGGCGGTCTGGATCAGCGAGCCTTCCTTCTTGGCATTGCCTTCCGACAGCCACTTGCCCATTTCCCAGATGAATTCGCGCGAGGAATAGCCGCGCGGCTCCAGGCGGTTGCAGATCTCGAGGATCGTGTGGTCGCAGGCCTGCAGCTCTTCTTCGTCGATATAGGTGTCGTAGATGCGGTCGATATAGTTGTCGCGCAGCACGTTGTCGTCGACCGGGCCGGCGGCCTGGTAGTGCTTGAAGCCAAGCGCTTCGAAGAAGTCCATGTCGACGATCGAGGCGCCGGTGGCGACGACGGCGTCGATCATGCCGAACTTCACCATGTCGCGATAGACGTGCATGCAGCCGCCGGCCGAGGTCGAGCCGGCCAGGATGAGCCACGGCGAGCAGGACTTGTCTTCCAGCGCCATGTTGAAGATGTCGGCGGCGCGGGCGGTGTCGCGCGACGAGAACGACATCTTGCGCATCGAATCGATGATCGGACGGGCGTCGTACGAGGTGATGTCAACGTGCTCGACGGTTTCGGCGAGCAGGCTGGCCTTCATGTTGGATTGCGGCTTGGTTTCAGCGTTCATCTCTTGATCCTTTAAAGAAGAGGAAAAGGTGGACGCCCGTCATTTCCCCTTGACCCCCCAGACGGTGCGATGGGGAGGGTATGGTGTGTCCGAAGGCTTGGGTCTCCGGAGGCGCGGCCCCTATAGCGGATAGGGACCGCCTTGGCAAACAAACGTTTTGTAAACGGGCTTATGCCTTGGCCTTGACCCGCTTCTTGCCGCGCTTGCCGCCCTTGGGGCGGTTCAGGCGCACCACCTTGTTGTCGTCGGCCTCCATCAGGCCGCGCGGATTGTTGATCGAGCGCGGGCCCAGGCCGAACAGCGAAGCCATCGGCGCGTCATCCAGGAAGACGGTTTCCGTCTCGCCATAGCCGTTGAAGCGCGTGCCCATGGTGACGCCATAGGCGCCCAGCATGCCGATTTCGACATAGTCGCCTTCATCGACATCGGCCGGCAGCCAGAACGGACCGGGCATGCTATCGATCGAGTCGCAGGTCGGGCCATAAAAGCGGAAGGGCTTCAGCGTGTCCGACTCGGCGTCGTCCTGACGGTGAAGGCGCACCGGGAAGGGCCACTTGGCGTGGGTGGCGTCGAACAGGTTGCCGTAGGAGCCGTCATTGAGGTAGAGGGCATCGCCCTTGCGCAGTTCGACCTTGGTCAGGACCGAGGTCGATTCGGCCACAAGTGCGCGGCCGGGTTCGGCCCACAGCTGGGTTTCCTCGTGCACCTTCATTTCATCGAAGGCGCGGTTGATGACGTCCATATATTCGGACAGGGCCGGCGGCACCATGCCCGGATAGACCGAAGGGAAGCCACCGCCGACATCGACGACATCGGCGAAGACGCCGGCGCGGACCAGCGAGCGGGAGGCCGCCGCCATGGCTGCGGCATAGGCGGTCGGACGCATGCACTGCGAGCCGACGTGGAAGGACACACCCATCAGGCCCGAGGTCGCCTGACGCGTCGCCATCAGCAGCGACGGGGCTTCGTGACTCTGGGCGCCGAACTTGTTGGTCAGCGGCAGGTTCGAGCCTTCGCCCGACGTTGCCAGGCGCACGATCAGGTTCAGGTCCTTGGCATTGCCGGTCGCGGACAGAATCTTGGCCAGCTCTTCGTGAGTATCGAGGCTGAAGGTGCGCACGCCATAGTCGAAATAGGCACTTGCGATGGCGACGCGGCTCTTGACCGGGTGCATGAAGGCCAGGCGCGCCGACGGCAGTGTCGCGCGAACCAGCTGGACTTCGTTGAGCGAGGCGACATCAAAGGAGCGGACGCCCGCGGCCCAAAGGGTTTCAAGCACCCACGGCGACGGATTCGCCTTGACCGCGTAGAAGAGATCGCCTTTGAAATTGGCCTGGAACCACTGCGCCGCAACAGTTACGGGCGCACGACGCACGAGGGCGACGGGGCGTTCCGGTGGCTGCTTGCGGACCAGGTCCAGGGCGGAAGTGTATTGATCCACTTCGGTACCCCGATTGATAGTGTTAAACCCAGACCGGCGTTAGCAGCGTTGCGATGAACTCTAGGGGTCCGCCGGAAGAAGGCCACATATAGGGATATTCACTTCTATGTAAAGAGCCAATTTGCGTCTGTAACTATCGTTGTTCAGCAGCATGCTTAACCCAAGAGGTAATCTGTTCAAGCGCTGACGGGGCAATGGTTTCGTCGATGTCGCCGTATTCGGCGGGAGAGCCTGTTCTCGCCGTTTGCAAAAGGTGGTTAAGGCCCGGCAGTTCGCGGATATCGGCGTGGGGATTGTTCTTCAGCGCTTGCCTGATCGCTTCCAGGTTTTCTTTGGCAGGAACCTGAAGGTCGAGCGCGCCATTGAGCACAAGTATGGGCCGGCGGACTTTCGCCAATGTGATGGCCGGATCATAGGCAAGGAATTGGCGCATCCACGGCGTCGTGGTCGACCCCGGCAGGCTTTGGGCTTCACCCGCATCGATGATCTTGTCCCGCAGGCCTTGGTCGACGACGGCCTGGACCCGGGTCCGCGCAATAACCGGGTCGGGCGAAGACAGGGCAGCCGCGTAAAGCGTCTCGTTAAATATCTGGCGTTTGGCGACATAGTCCGGCGGTGCACCATAGGCCGCCGAAACCAGTGCCGATTGCAGCAGAAACAGCTTGTCACCGCGCAGGCCGGGACCGGCAATCATGACGACAAACGCCGCTTTGGCGTTCCGAATCGCAACCATCGGAGCAACAATACCGCCTTCGGAATGGCCGAGAATGCCGATGGAGCTGGCGCGCACTTCGGGCTGTTGCGCCAGCCAGTTGAGCGCCGCCTCGGCGTCGTCGGCGAAGTCGGCGGTGGTCGCCATGCCATAGTCGCCGGTCGATTTCCCCGCACCGCGTTTGTCAAATCGCAGGACCGCCATACCCTGGCGGTTCAGGGCATCGCTCAGAACCTGAAAGACCTTGTGGCCCTCGACCTCTTCGTCGCGGGTATTGGGCCCGGTGCCGGAAACAAGGACGACAGCCGGAAAGGGGCCCTTGCCTTCGGGTATGCTATAGGTGCCGGCCAGGCTGACATGTCCCGCTGACGGGATGGCGACATCGCGCTCGGCATAGGGGCGGGGGCCGGCGTTGATGGCGTCTTCCTGAGGGCGTTTGCGCACCTTCATCGCCAGGTCTTCGGGGGTGGCGCGGCGAAAGGCCAGCGGATAGGTCTGGCCCAGTGTCAGCTTGCCCGACCAGACCTTTTGGGCAGAGTTCCAATCGCCGTCATAGCTCAGTTCAAGCTTGGCGATGGCAAAATGCAGGCGCTGTCCGTCGGATGTAATCGAGTCAAAGGCAGTCACATTGCCGTTCGGTGTACGCAGATTGCCCGAATAGCCGGAGCCGTCCTTGTCGACATGGACAACGACCTTGAAGCCGCTGTCCATGAAACCGACCCAGTCGCCGGCCGCCTCTTCCGCTCTCGAGAGGCCGGGAACGCAGCTGAAAAACAGCAGGCAGGTCAACAGGAACGCTTTCATTTCCACCCCTCGTTATCCGATTACCAAACAAGGGCAAAGGCAGGCGGTAGGCAAGTTAATTATCGCTCATGCTAATTGTCGGACATAAGGGATTGAGGCGCGCAGCTATCTGGCCTAGTCTCCCGAAAAAACAGGGAGACAACAATGCGCACGACGCTGACGGCTGTGATAGCGGGGCTGATGCTGGCGGGACCGGCGGTGGCTGCGGAGCCTGCCAAGGCTTCACCAAAAACCTGGACCGCGGACAACGGCAATGGCACCTTTACCAACCCGCTGTTCTACGACGAATTTTCCGATCCCGACCTGATCCGCGTCGGCGACGACTACTATCTGACCGGGACGACCATGCACGCCATGCCGGGCGTGCCGATCCTGCATTCGAAGGATCTGGTCAACTGGACCTTCCTGACCTACGCGATGGACAAGCTGGACCTGGGCCCGCAGTTCCGGCTGGAAGACGGCAAGTCGATCTACGGCCAGGGCATATGGGCGCCGTGCTTCCGCTACCACAATGGCACCTTCTACATCTTCAGCAATGTCAACGGCCAGAAG
>CAMLLA010000085.1 GCA_946480525.1 uncultured Asticcacaulis sp.
CGCCTTGCCGATCAGGACGGCGGCGAAGCCGGTGCAGTCGATATAGAGATCGGCATCCAGTTCGCCGTGGCTGTCGGTCATCACGCCGGCGATCGACCCGTCATCGCCCAGCTTCACGTCGGTGATGCGGCCCTGAAGGTGGGTGACGCCCAGGCTGACGGCGTGGTTCGCCAGAAGTCTGGCGAGTTTGGTGGCATCGAAGTGATAGGCGTAGTTGAGCGGGCCGCCAAAGCCGCCCTGGTGCAGGCGCTTCGGCCCTTTTTGCGCTTCGGCGACACGTTTCTGGAATGTGACGGCCTCGGCAAAAGGCACGCGCGTTGCCTCATCCTCGAGCAGCCAGTAGGGCAGGAGCCCGGCGCCGTCGACGAAAT
This sequence comes from uncultured Asticcacaulis sp., assembly GCA_946480525.1. The sequence goes on from CAMLLA010000085.1 coordinate 372, forward strand.
AGGGCGGATCGAACGGGTGGAAGTAATGGGCGTGCCGGCCGTTTTCGGGCGTCAGCTCCCAGTCGGCAAAGCGGATGCCCTGCTTGAAGGTCGCGGTCGCCTCACGCAAAAAGGTCGCTTCGTCGATGCCGAGCGTCTGGAGCGTCGTGCGGATGGTGGCGAAGCTGCCTTCGCCGACGCCGATAATGCCGATCTCGGGACTTTCGATCAGGGTGATGCGCGGGCACGTCGCCGGGTCTTGCCCCAGGACCTTGGCGAGGTAGCAGGCCGTCAGCCAGCCAGCGGTGCCGCCGCCCGCGATCAGGACGCGGCGTGGGTCATGTGTGTTGTGCTGTTCCACGGATTCCCGGCCATGTGAGCGATACTGCCGGAAAGGTTAGCATGAATTGGTATTATATCAATAGTACCAATCAAAGACTTTTGCCGCTGCGTACTTCTGCTTTGTCTGCAAGATTTATCCACAGATTGCACAGATGCACACAGATTAACCTGAGCGTGTGGCATGCCGAGGAGGCAGGTGCTGGGCAAGAATCGACAGCGCCAAAGCGCTGTCAGTCGATGACGTGGCTTGGGCGCGGACCGGTCAACAGCCACGGATAATCTGTGTGCATCTGTGCAATCTGTGGACCAACCCCTACGCCTTCTTCCCCGCCGCGACCTTGTCCTTCTGGCGGTCGATAAAGCCGTTGCGATAGACCTGTTCGATCAGTTCGCGGTGGGTGGGGAGGTCCTTGACGGCGTGGTCGCCGAAGTTGCGGATCTTGTCGAAGATCCGCTGGGCGGCCTCGACATTGGGATAGGATCCGCGCGCCGCGCTGAGGTCGGTATCGAACTCCATGCCGTAAAGGATGTACTGATAGCTGAAATAGGGGAAGGTCTCGACATCGGTCAGGAAGTCGAAGCGCGACGGCGGCCGGTGCGTCCACATCTCAAGCATGGCGCGCAGTTCCGCCGGAATGGTCTCATCCGCCCGGTTGTCGCGCCAGAAGGGCTCTTCGCGCCGGGTCAGGCAGTAGTGTAATTTGAGGAAGTTGACGATCTTCTCGCAGCGCTGGCGCATCAGCCGGTTGAACAGGGGGGCCGAGGCATCGATGCGGCCGGCATGCGGGAAGAACTCCGCGATCATGCCTGCGGCGACCTCGATCATGATGATACCGGTGGCTTCCAGCGGCTCAAAAAAGCCCGCCGACAAACCCACGGCGACGCAGTTCTTCACCCACTGGGTTTCACGGTAGCCCGGATCGAACCGGATGACGCGCGTCGATACGTCCCTTGCCATCGGACCGGCATAGGCGCGGACGACCTCTTCGGCGCGGTCGTCGCCGGTGTGGTCGGAGCTGTAGACATAGCCGATGCCCCGCCGCTCGCTCAGCCCGATGTCCCAGGTCCAGCCGGCCTCCTGGGCGGTGGCGACCGTATAGGAATGGATGGGGCTTTTCGGCGTCTCGTACGGCACCTGGCAGGTTACCGCTCGGTCGGTGAACAGGTATTTGCGAACCGAGGTCTGCGACACACCCATCGCCTTGCCGATCAACAGCGCGGCAAATCCGGTACAGTCGATATAGAGATCGGCTTCAAGCCTGCCGTGTTCAGGCGACTGTATATGACTAATGGCGCCATCCGGGTCGAGCGCGACGTCACCGATTGTGCCGCTCAGGTGGCGGACACCCAGCTCGACGCCGCGATGCTCAAGCAGGCGGGCGAATTTCACCGCGTCGAAGTGGTAGGCGAAATTGAGCGGGCCTTCGAAATTGCCTTCATAGGGACGCTTGGGTGCCCTGTCGGCATCGGCGACACGCGGCTGGAAGGTGACCGCCTCGGCGAACGGGGCGCGCGCCGCCTTGTCCTGCAGCAGCCAGTAGGGCAGGAGGCCGGCGCCTTCGACCCAGTACGGGGCGTCGAACGGATGCAGATAGTGACTGTGCTGAGCGCCCTGCGGCGTGTGCAGCCAGTCGACGAACTTGATGCCCTGCTTATAGGTCGCCGTCGTTTCGCGCAGGAAGGTCGCTTCGTCGATGCCGAGCGTCTGAAGCGTGGTGCGGATGGTCGGAAACGTGCCTTCGCCGACGCCGATGACGCCGATTTCCGGGCTTTCGATCAGGGTGATGGAGGGTGTCTGGCCGGGGGCGCTGCTTAGGGTCTTTGCCAGATAGCACGCCGTCAACCACCCGGCGGTTCCCCCACCGGCGATCAGGATGCTGCGTGGCAATGTCATAAAACGCTCTTCCCTTTTCTTTTTCAGGAACAGCTAACATGACGGGACAGGGCGCGACAAGCCGGACGCGCCCCTTATTGTTGCGAAGTGCGCATGAAGGCTACGGCTTGGTATAGACCCGCACGTAATCGACCTTGAACTGCCACGGCAGGGAGGCATCGTCTATGCCGCCGACCCCGCCGAAGTCGCCGCCGACCGCCAGGTTGAGAATCAGGAACTGCGGATGGATGAAGGGCCACTTGGTGTAGTCGCCGGAGCCGTCGTTGCGGAAGCTGAAATAGTTGCGGCCGTCGATGCCCATGGTAATGCGGTCGGCAGTCCAGGTCATTTCATAGACGTGCCAGGCATTGCAGGCGTCGGAGATGTCGGTCAGCACGCTCTTTTGCGTGTTGATCGAATGGTAGTAGGCGCGGGTATGGACGCTCTGGTAGATCTTGCCGGCGTTCCAGCCGACATATTCCATGATGTCGATCTCGCCGTCGTCGGGCCATGAGTTATACGGCGCCGACGGCAGTTGCCAGATGGCCGGCCACGAGCCTTTCGGGCAGGTGACGAAGGCGCGGCTTTCCACGTGACCGTACTGATAGCTCATCTTGGACAGCAGGCGGGCTGACGTATATTGCTGGCCGCCCCAGTCGGCATTGGCGCTGAGCGCCTCCTTGCGTGCCTCGATGATCAGGTTGCCGCCCTGGACGCGGGCGTTTTCCGGACGGTTGGCCGAATAGTACTGTTTTTCGTTGTTGTACCAGCCGTCCTTGTTGCGGCCGGTGTCATAGCTCCACTTGGTCGGATCAGGCAGGCCGTCGGTGTTGAATTCATCCGACCAGTGCAGTGTGTAGCCGGCGGGGATACCGCCCGGCTCGTTGATCTGGGTCGGGCCTGGACCCGCGCCGGCCGACGACGAAGAGCTGCTGCTGGCGCCGCCACCGGTCCCTTGCGCCGATCCTCCACCGCAGGCCGCAAGAGCGGCAAAGCTGAAAACGACGGCAATGGTGGTTCGCAGGCGGTAAGCGGTGGTCATGGCGTCTCCTCGTCCTTTTCTTAACTAATGACATCGATGACATTTTGCCGCAACGTGTTTTTTCACATGGTACGACGGTGGGAGAATGCTGCCAATGCCTTCCTTCTGCTTCACGCCAGAGGTGGAAATGGAACAATGTTTGCAGCAGACCGCGAACCAGTACCCGAGAGCCGAGTCGGGGACGTTTTGGATGCAAGTTGCCCAGCGTCGCGCTGTCGCCATTTGGGCAGCAGAGTATCAACTATTAAAGTTGCGGCTGGCTGGCGAAGATTGACACTCTCGTCGGCAGTAAGTGGCGGTGCGTCTTACGCCCGATTTCTTTCGGGGCCTGTTTGGCGAAGAGTTTATTAACGTTTGACTTGGTGAGTATGCCTGTTGGATGTCGTGTCCGTTGGAGCGGACAGATAACATTCGAGGGCGCTGCGGTACCTCCGGCTAAGCCTCAGGCCGGTACCATCCTGCAGGCGGATATGGGCGTCACCGTGCGCCGCGGCGATGATTTGCGAAATGCACCCCAGCCGGACAATGGTTGAGCGGTGAATGCGCCCGAATTGGTCCGCCGGCAGCCGGGAGGACAGGGAAGCGAGCGACTCATCCAGCAGCCATGAGCGCTCGCCGCAATGCACTTCCGAGTATCCTCCAGCAGCTGATATCCAGGTGATATCGCTGTAGCGCAGGACTGTTCTTTTCCCGCGTGTGTTGACGACGATGGTGTCCGCTTGGCCGGGACGCGACTGCTGTAGCAGATTGGCGATCCTGTTCCCTCGTGTCGTTTCCGCCTTCAGTTGCCGGCGGACGCGCGACAGCGCTTTTTTCATCCGGGCGTCGTCGAACGGCTTCAGGATATAATCAAGGGCTTGCGCTTCGAAAGCCTGGACGGCGAAGGTATCGAACGCGGTAACAAAGACCGTCAGGGGCATGTTCTCCGCGCCGATTGCCTCGACAACACCAAAGCCACCTGATTGCGGCATTTGGATATCGAGGAAGACAAGATCTGGCGACGTACGGCGGATGAGCCTGACCGCAGCTTCACCGTCAGTTGCCTTGCCTACGACCTGAAAATCATCTTCTGTGCGTAAAAGATCGCAGATGCGCCGGCAGGCAAGCGGTTCATCGTCGACGACGACCGCCCGGATCACTGAGGCACCGCGATGGTAACGGTAAACCCACTGCCAGGCGCATTGGCGATCTCAAACCGGTGCTTGCTTCCGTAGAGCTGTCTCAACCTGTCTCGGGCATTGCCAAGGCCTACGTGTTCCACAATATGTTCGGTGCCTATGCCGTCATCTGAAATCGTAAGATGCAGGGTCTTGTTCTCCACGGCTGCCTTGACGTGTATGGTTCCCTGTCCACGTTTTGGTGCAATCCCGTGCTTGATGGAATTCTCAATCAACGGCTGCAACAGGAGCGCCGGTATGCGCGCAGACAGGCTATCCGGGGAAATGGCTTCAAGCACGCGCAGGCGCCGGCCCAGTCTGGCCTTTTCAATGGCGACATAGGCCCGGCAAAATATCAGTTCGTCCTTAAGCGTCGTTGTCTGGCCGCGGTGTCTTTCGATCGAAATGCGCAGGAGGTCGCCGAGCCGCGCGACAAGGCGCTTCGCCCGCACTGGCTGAGACTCGACAAGCGCCGATATTGCATTGAGGGTGTTAAACAGAAAGTGGGGCTGCAGCTGTGCCCGTAATGCCGAAATTTCGGCTTCGGCAAGGCGCGTCTGCAACTCCGCCGCCTGTAGTTCCCGTTCCCTCAGGTCGCGGTAGGCCTGCAGCGCCAGGAGAACGGCGACGACAATACTGAAAACGAGCAGGTTCATGTAAAGCTTGTCAGCGAGCAGCCGCAACAGCAAGCCTGTGAATGCAACGCCGGGCTCTCGAGGTGCCATAAGCCACTGCAGCGGCGTGAATATGACGCAGTGGGCGCCGGCGATGGCAAGGCCCGCGAGAAGATAAATCCCAAGTGCGGGCCAGGGCGCGGAAATTCGAAAGCCTGTAAATCTGACGACCATGTAGATAAGCGGTGTCAGCAGCGCCCAGACGGCGGAAGACCGTATGGAATAGCTCCAGGTCAGCCACCAGGAGACATCGCGTCCAGCCGCGAGGCTGCCAAGATACCATTGCGTCGCCGTAAATATGGCGACGCCTGTCCATATGAGCAGGTTGTAAATCAGGCCCTGTTTCCAGTTCACCAAACGGATATCGCTCATTTCACCTTATTCTCTTCGGGCGGCAGCGTGGTCGGTCTGATCCGTCACGCGTCAGCCTATCCACTGTCTCCTTCAAATTGCACACATTCCGTTAAGCGGGGCCTCAATGCCGGTAAGCGGCTTTCGGTGTTCGAACCTTACCGCGTAGCGGTCCCGTTTGCGGTGTCAACAGCCCCGTTTGTCGAATTCCCTAAAGACGCCGGTGCTGCCATCTCTATGGTGACGGCCAAGGACGGACCGAAGGAGAGTGCCGTCCCACTATTCGGAGCATGCTCTAATGAAATCAATTGCGGCCTTGTTACTGGTGTTACTTTCATGGGCGATTGTCACGCCCGTTGTTTCCGCCCAGGAGCGTGAAAAAACTCCGGAAGCATCAAACCCATTTGCCGCCTTCTTCGGCGAATGGACGCTGAAGGATGATAAATTCAGTCAGGTATGGGACGGACACACGGTCGAAACGGTTACCATTCCTGGCCACCACACGGAATGCAAGGCCGTGAATACGGCGCAATCGGTAATGTGCGTCGTCGACGCAGGTGGGTTGAAAGGGCATATTTTCTGGGCCTTTGACCAGAAGTCTGGACAGGTGCAGCACCTGTCGCATTTTGGCGATCGACGCCTTGGCTTGGGAACTGGTGAAATCAGCGCCGACGGAGACCTTCGTCTGAAACTTCACTTCACCGACGAACCGGATGGGACCTATCGCGTTTATGAGTACACCTGGGTCAGCGCGAGTGAGTACCGCATGATGTCCAGGCAGTTTGATTCAAAGGGCGAAGTGACCGGCAACTGGTATGGCGGCACCTTTATCAGGCTACGGAAGTGATAGGGGCGGTTTTCTGGTTTCGAAAGCGCGTCTGGCCGGATCAGCTTTGCGTCCGTCAATCACTTGTCAGAGTGCGTCCGGCGTCAACACGCGTCGCCTCAATTCGTTTTACTGATCCTGCGTTTTCTCTACTTGCCGGCCTTGGGCGCCTTTGATTCTGTCGGCAAATTGGCACGCAACTCAGGCTGCTCCAGAAATGTTCGGATCGGCTGATAATAGCGGTTGGCCGAGTGAGAACTATCCTACCTCGTTTTCTTGAGGTCAGTATTTGATTCGCGGGCAATCTTCGGTCTCCTAAAATCATTCAGATTAAATGACAGAAGTTTAACTACTAAAACATTGAATGCCGGAGTAACCGAGCGGTACGCGCCTCTCTTAAAATCTATTGAATTGCATGACGGAGGAAGTATGCACTGCACCCGAAGGACATGCATTGCTTTTGCACTTTATGCTCTCCCGCACGCCTCGCTTGCGGCGAAGTCAGATCAACAGTTGCTCGGCCCTACAGCATCGCACTTCGGATCGGATGCAGATTTACAAAACATTGCTGACCGTATTGCGGAAGGAGAGCGTGTAAAGGGCGTCGTCATCGGACTGCTTGAACCTGACGGCCGCCGTCGAGTCTTCGTTGCAGGTACCGCTGGGCAAGGGTGCCGACCACTGGATGAACACACAGTGTTCGAGATCGCGTCGATCACCAAGACTTTCACGGGAACGCTACTTGCAGACTCTGTGCTACGCGGTGAGGTCAGGCTTAATGATCCTGTCGCCAAATATCTGCCCGCTGACGTTAAAATGCCCACCTTTAATGGGCAACATGTCACTTTGCTGGACCTTGCGACACACCGGTCGGGGCTTCCCCGCCTTGCAACCGGGTTCACCCCTCCCGACCAGGCCAACCCTTACGCGGCGTTCGATGAGGCTCACCTTTATAAATGGCTTTCGACGCACCAACTCGACCGCGCCCCTGGCGATAAAGCGGAATACTCCAATCTGGGTACAGGACTGCTCGGAAATGCACTGGCACGTGCGGCAGGCGGGAGGGACTTTCCGCAATTGGTCAGACGCCGGATTCTGCGCCCCCTTGGCATGAGTCATACCGGTTTCAAACGGTCGGCAGACCTGAACCGCTGGCTCGCAAAGGGTCACAATGAAAAAGGCGCGGAGGTGCCTTACTGGGATATTGCCGCCCTGACCGGCGCGGGCGGATTAAATTCGACGGTTACCGACATGCTCAACTACCTCGATGCGAATCTCGGTCTACCAACCACCCCTATGGAGCGGGCAATGCGTTTTGCGCACCAACCTCAGGCGGATTTCATCGACGATAAAAAGATTGGCCTCGGTTGGCAAATAAGCCAACAGAATGGTCGTGCGGTACTCAGTCACACCGGAGGATCGGGAGGCTTTTCGAGCGCCGTCGCACTCGACCCAGGCGGCTGTGCCGGTGTGGTCATTCTGACGAATTCCGCCAACTTCTGGAGGCGCGAGGAAATTGCCTTCTATCTGCTGAAGGGCAACGTCCGAGGATATCCGCCATACGTCGGGACCACGCCCTGATCCGGAACAAGAGGAGGGAAGTTATGATTTCGCGGCGCATTCTTATCGGCGGACTGGCGGCGGTGGCCGCACCGGCCAGACCTGGCGCTTCAACTGCGGCCATCCTGCTGCCTTGACGGCTTGCAGCCTCGCGCTATGTGCAGAAACGGGAGTACCAAGGCCCCCGCCAGCCAGACTTGTTTACGCTTAAGTTGTGACCAGGCACGCGACCACTACAATCTAGAAAAACGCAAACACAACGGCGCCGGTGACCGCCAGCAGGCCGATCGAGAGGATGCGGTAGTTCTGATACCACTTGACCGTCCTGAGGTGAGCGGTTTCCGCATGCCAGATCTCCTTCGAGAACATCAGCGGCGTGATGCGATCAGGATCGGGCGCCGGACCAAAGCGGTTCCCGATCAGCAATGCCGCCAGGCTGATGACAAAGATGACGATGGCCGCCAGCAGGAAATGCAGGTTGATGAATTTGAACGCGATATCGTCGGCGAACAGGATGACGCTGGCTGCCGTCCCGAACGTCAGGGCGGCCGCGGCGCCCGTGGAATTGGCGCGCTTGAGGAACAGCCCGCAGATGAAGACGGCGGCGATCGGCGGCACGAAATAGCACAGGATGGCCTGGAGGTACTGCCACAGCGTGTCCTTGAAATGGATGATCTGCGGCGCCCACAGGATCGACAAACCCATGACGGCGACGGTGACGACCTGTCCCGTCCGGACCAGGCCGATCTCGCTCATGTCGGGCTTGAGCCGCCTGACGAAGTCCATGGTGACCAGGGTCGATGTCGCATTGTAGATCCCGGACAGGCCGGACAGCACCGACACCAGGCAGGCGGCGACGATCAGTCCGATCAGCCCATGCGGCAGGATGTCGAAGACGATGTGCGAAAACACCTGGTCCGGCTTGTCGAGATTGGGGAAGAGGGCGATGGTCGCCGCGCCCGGCAGCACGACGAGAAAGAGGGTGGTCAGCTTCAGCGCCCCGCCCATCAGGCTGCCCCAGCGGCCGTCATCCAGCGTCCGGGCGGCCAGCACGCGCTGGACCATGGTCTGGTTCGTGCACCAGAAGTAAAACCCGATCAGAGGCACGCCGGTCACAAGGCCGGTCCACGGCATGGACGGGTCGTCGGCGGGTTTGATCAGCTTGAGGTTCTCAGGGCTGACATTGCTGAGCGCCGTCTCCCACCCGCCGGCGGCATTGAAGGTGAACCACGCAATCGCCGCGCAGGTCATGACCAGCACCAGTCCCTGGACCGACTCGACCATCAGCACGGCGCGCAAACCGCCCGCGACGAGAAATCCGCCGGCAAGCAAGGCCAGCAGGGCACACACCTGCCACAGCGCCCAACCGGGGAAGAGCAGCTGGAAGAGAACCGCGCCGGCGAACAGCCCGCCCGCGGCATCGAGGAAGATGCCGAGCACGATCGACAACGCCGACACGTAGGTTCGAACGAACCGGCCATAGCGCAGCTCCAGGAACTCCGGCACGGTAAAGACCTGGCTGCGGATATAGGTCGGCAGGACGAAGGCGCAGAAGACGGTGAGGACGACCGCCGCGCTCCATTCGTAGTTGAAGACCGAAATGCCGTGCGCATAGGCGCTGCCGGTCAGCCCGACCAGCGAGGTCACCGATATGGTCGAGGCATAGAGCGAAAAACCGATCTTGGGCCACGCCGCCGAATTGCCGCCCAGGAAATGGTCGCGCGCCTTCAGCGTCCGGCGCTTGTCGAACCAGCCATAGGCCAGCAGACCGGTAAAATAGAGCAGGATGATCCCGATATCGAGCAGGCTTAGGGCGGACGCCTGAAACATGAATGGGACCCTGTGGCCTGTTATGAGTCTGTGCCCCCTGTGCCGGGAGGCTTGGCCGGCAGTACACCATAAAATGCGGAATTTGGAAGGGGAAATCCTGTGACTGCGCGGTGTGTGAAACCCCGATAGTTGTCCTGCGCCCGAACCGGTCTATAAGTCGGCGCAACAAGGAGCCGACATGTCCGAAACCGTGATCCGTGGCCGTTTCGCCCCGCCGACAACCGAGACCATCGCAGCCATCCGCCAGGCGCTGTCGTCCGGCGGAGCGCGGGTGGTTGTAACCTGCGCCGAGCTGGCCCGCTCAAGCCGGCTGCCGTGGACGGTGGCCGAGCGCGTGCAGATGCTGAAGCTGGGCCTGGGCGAAGATGCGGGGCGTGTGTCTATCGCCGAGGCGGACGGCCGCGATGGGGAAACCATCGCGCACGATCCGGCGGTGGTGGCGGCCTTTCTCAATGGCGAAGATGTTGCCGTGCCGCCGGCCGTCGGCGCGTGGCTGGATACCTTCAGCCAGGGAGACGACTTCGCGGCCATGGCGGCCGAGGCGCGCTATGTGGCGGACTATAAACGCGCCTGGTCAGTCGCGCCCTACGCCGTGACGCTGGTGACGGTCGACACCGTCATCGTCCATGCCGATCCCGATGGTGTGCCGCATGTGCTGCTGATCCGGCGCGGCGGCATTCCGGGCAAGGGGACCTATGCCGTGCCGGGCGGATTCGTCGATGGCGATGAATACCTTCTGACGGCGGCCCTGCGCGAACTGCGCGAAGAGACGGGGCTGGAACTGTCGGACACCGAGGCCATGTCACGGCTGAAAGGCCAGCACGTCTTCGACGACCCTGAGCGGTCTTCGCGCGGTCGCGTCATCACGCATGCCTTCCATTTTGAATTCCCGGCCGGACCGCTGCCCGACGTCGAAGGCCTGGACGACGCCGTCGAAGCGCGCTGGGTGAAGGTCGCGGACCTGGCTCAATACCGCGGCCGTTTCTTCGAAGACCACGGCGCGATCCTCAGGCATTTTCTGGGGTAGGGGCTGACCTATAAGGTCCGCTTTGCGCCAGTAGCGGACTCGGAACCTACTTTACAAGACATGCCTCCGAAGCGGACGTTTGCGGCATCTTGTCCAATTTTCTATGCATGGAGCATAAACGGCACGCTGGAACTAAAACGGCCAGAACGACTGCACAACGACCTTCATATCAGTTAGGTTCTGATATGCGGAGGGGAGATTATGAGCGCAACTGCAGACGACACAAAGCCACTAAATACAGTCGGACGAAGCTATTGACGCACGCCTGCTGCCTAAAGATCACTTGAGGGCGTGTGGCATTTTCCGCTGCCCCTGTATCCGCGCCACCACGATATGGTATTCGACACTTGATCCCTGCGGGGTTTTACGCTCCACGCTAACTTGCTCTCGGATATTCGGCTGATGGCCCGCGCGATCCGTCAGATCCAGAACCAGCAAAAATCCGAAGCTCACGCTTGTCGTTAGGTAGCCTGTCGCCTGCCCCGCGTACCGCTCAGCCAACGCCGCATTGCTGGGTACGTTCGGATCCTTCTTCACTTCGACGATGGTTTTCAGTCCACGGAACTGGATGTCGATATCGTTTCGCCCCCCACCCCTATCCCGAACCTCAGCCTGAAACGACGGGGTGTCGGTGGCATGCAGAAATCTCAGAAAATCCAGTTGCAGATCCTGCTCAGCGGGAAGGTCAGCGCCCCGGCGGAAGACGTAACCCCCAGCAACGTCAGTACTGACACCCAAATTGGCGCGCATATCCAGAAAACGAAGCAGAAGCAGACACATATATTGCAGCAGCGCGCGCGCATTGTCGCTACCCTGGTAATGCGCGTTATTGGACAGATCCTTTATCAGCGCGCCCCATAAGGGCGCAAACTGGCTGTTTCGATCCGCTGAGACCAATATCTGAGCCCGCGCCATCTCAGCCGTGTTGCCATCAAAGCCTGCTCCCGTTAAGATCTCAACGATATTGGCGTCCCAAGGCGTTGCGCCGGATGTGCGCAGGAGAGAGTCCCTTTGGGCTTCTCGTACGCGGTCGCGCAAGGCCGCGACACCGGCGGCATTCAAAGTCGGTGGCCTTTCCAACAGCCATTGATCCAGCGCCTGAAGGTAATGCCGTTGGCGTGTGAGCCCGGCAATGAGAGGGTCTCTTGTAATCAGGTCTAGCCCACGGCCGTCTTCTTCGCCAAAGATTCTCTGATTGCCCTGAAAAATTGCGAGCAGTTCGTCCTCAATGACGAGGCCCGCGTCGAGCCAGAAGTCTTTGGCCAGGGTTTTCCCGACGGTCGCGAGCCGCACCGCCATCGATAGCCAATGCTGGCGTTCGTTCGCGGAGATTGACAGCCAGGAATGCGCGGCGTGTCGATGCATGGCATAAGCCGCATATTCTGCCGCCGCATTCCGTAGTGTCTGCAAATCAGTGGCAAACGTGGGACCGATGCCCTTGCGCTGAATCTCTAACAGGATACGGACGCAGTGGTCGTA
>CAMLLA010000086.1 GCA_946480525.1 uncultured Asticcacaulis sp.
GGCGGAACGCATCTGCACGCCGTGGTATGAAGGCTCAGAGTTCGACGTTCCAGGCGATGCCCGCGACCAATATCTGTTCGATCAATACTGGCCGCGTGAGAATGTTGTCGCTGCGGCGCCGGTATCGACCACGCCGACGCCGGCACGCGCTGCCGATCCCGTTCGGAACTGATTTCAACATCATTCACGTGAAAACGCCCGGCATCTCGCCGGGCGTTTTTTGTTTTCGGAATGCTGGCATAAAAAAGCCCCGCCAGGGCGGGGCTCCAAATTGCTGTTCTGCCTAGGTTAGTGTTTGTCGCGATATTAAGCCAAAAACCGCTACACACTTTTTGGCATATCGCTCTACCGCTTAGTTGTAGCCGGTATAGGAATTGCGGAAGTTGCGGTCCGTGCGGCCGGCATCGCGCGGCACCGGATCATTGCTGGTGCAGCTTTCGGGACGGCGCTCACCCAGGGTCACGCCCATGCCTGCCGAAGTCTTGTCATCCGCGTTCTGGGCCGTCACGGTGACCTTGCGGCCATCGGTATTCAGGTGGGTTTCGGTGCCTGTACCACTGTCATAGGTCATGACCTGCGGCGCCTTGCCATTCTCACCTTCGAAGGCAGCAACGCACGCAGCGGCACGTTCCGAAGCCGAACGCGTTTCACGGTATTCAACCCGGCGCGTTTGATAGGTGGCACAGCCGGCCAGGCTTACAATCATACCCAGGCTCAGCCCAGCTACGATAAGTTTCGACGCGTTCATGCAATCCCCCGCACAGCTGGTTCGTGAAAACTTAGTTAATACGCGACAATGGCACATTTTCAACGGCAATCAAAGCCTTGAAAGACGGCGGCGGTTAAAATGGCGTCCCTTGCGTGCCCTTATGGTCACGTTCCCCCCGCCACCTCACCGCCCACGCGAATTACATGCCCAGGGCTTCCAGCTCTTCGTCGCTGATTTCAAAGTTGCCGAAGACATTTTGCACGTCGTCGTCGTCATTGAGCGCGTCGATAAGCTTCATCAGCGTACGCGCCTGATCGCCGGACACCGGATTGGTCGACTGCGGCTTCCATACGAAACCGGTCGACTTGGGGTCGCCCAGGAGCTTGGTCAGGTTTTCGGTGACCTCGTTGAGATCTTCGAACGCGGTATAGATGGTATGGCCGCCATCTTCCTCATCCGTATCCGTTTCGACATCGGCGGCGCCGGCTTCGATGGCGGCTTCGAACACCTTGTCGGCGCTGCCGGCTTTCAGCGGATACTTGATCTCGCCCAGGCGGTCGAACATGAAGCTCACCGAACCGGTATCGGACAACTGGCCACCGTACTTGGTGAACAGGCTGCGGACATTGCCGGCGGAGCGGTTGCGGTTGTCGGTCAGGACTTCGACAATCAGACCGACGCCGCCGGGCGCACGGCCTTCATAGCGGATGTCTTCCATGCTGTCGGCTTCGCCCGACGCACCCTTCTTGATGGCGCGTTCGATATTGTCCTTGGGCATGGATTCGGCCTTGGCCATGGCGACGGCCAGGCGCAGGCGGGAATTCATGGCCGGATCGGGCAGACCCATCTTGGCGGCGACGGTGATGTCGCGCGACAGCTTGGAAAACAGCTTGGAACGGACGGCGTCGGCGCGTCCCTTCTTGTGCATGATATTCTTGAACTTACTGTGGCCAGCCATAATCATCTCACAAGATGTCCCGGCTGCGCCGATCCTCTTGTGTCCCTTGGTATCGAGAAAAAGTCACCCGGGGCGGCCCGTCGAGACTTTTTCGCTTTTTTGGTGAACGCGCTGCGTAAGCACCGCGAATGGATCGCGGTTTCTAGCTCGTCAGCCCGACTTTGTCACCACTCAAACAGCGGTCAGCGTGGCGACCTGCGGGATGACTTCCTTCAGCCGTCCACCAACCCGGATGGGCTCGATACGCAGGGCAAGTCCCGTCTTGTCGTCGCTTTCGACATAGACGCCGCAAATGGTCGCGGGCCCTGAGGCAGGCTTGTAGCGCTCACGCGAAATCCGCGTCGTAAAGCGGCGCAGCGGCTCTTCCTTGTCCATGCCGATGACGCTGTCGTAGTCGGCACAGGCGCCTGCATCGGTCTGGTAGGCCGTGCCGCTGGGCAGGATTTGCGTATCGGCCGTCGGCACGTGGGTGTGCGTGCCGATGACCAGCGTCGCCCGGCCATCGCAGAAATGTCCCATGGCCATCTTTTCAGACGTCGCCTCGCAATGCATGTCGACCACCACAGCGTCGGCGGCAAGACCCAGCGGGCAGGCTTCGAGTTCCTTGTCGACCGCCGCGAACGGGTCGTCCATCGACGCCATATGCACCAGGCCGAGCACATTCATGACCAGGATGCGTTTGCCGGAACGCGTTTCGAACAGGTTCGATCCCCGCCCCGGCGCATCGGCCAGAGGTGGATAGTTGACCGGCCGGATCAGGCGTGGTTCGCGCACGATATAGGTCAGGGCTTCCTTCTGGTCCCACGAATGGTTGCCAAGCGTCAGGCAGTCGGCGCCGGCGTCGAACAGTTCACGCGCCGAATTTTCGGAAATGCCGAAACCGCCAGACGCATTTTCCGCATTGACGATAACGAATTCGAGATCAAGCTGACGGCGCAGGCCGGGAAGGTACTCTGCCAGGGCTTCGCGCCCCGCGCGCCCGACGACGTCACCAAAGAAGGCAATTCTCATAAATTCAAATCCTGGCCAGGGGCGCCCTATGCAGATGGTTCTGCCCCAACCAGACCCAGTTCGGTAAACATAACATCAATCGGCTGATCATGCACTTCAAACGGTATTTCAGCAAGTTCCTGCCCTGAATACGCGATTCCAACGGCATTGATGGCCTTGCGCGCCCGCAGGGCTTCAAGCGCCCGGTCGTAATAGCCGCCGCCATAGCCGAGACGCCGTCCGGTACGGTCAAAAGCCAGCATGGGCAGAAGCACGATGTCCGGATCAATCTCCTCGGCGCTGTCGACTGGCTGACGAATATCGAACGGCCCCAGGATCAGGCTGTCGCCAATCGCGAACTGGCGGAAGACCATGCGGAAGCCTTCTTCGCTGGGTACCAGCGCCGGCAGGCACAGGGTATGGCCGCGCGACTGAAAGGCCTGCATCAGCGGAAAGGGATTGATCTCGGACTGGATCGGATAGTAGCCGGCGATAACGGCGCGGACATCGGGCCATTCACCGGCATTGAAGGCGGCGGACACGGTTTCGGCCAGCATATCGCCCGCCAGGGGCTCGGCCGAAGCCATCGCGGCGCGGCGCCGCTTCATCTCATTGCGCAGGAGCGGTTTGGGATCGTGCATGGGGTGCTTTTTACTTGGCAATACATTTTGCGCAAGTCGTCTGACGCGCGGAGCGGGCGAAAGCATGGCGGCGCGCGTTTTTAACCCAGAAAAATGTGGCGGCGCCACGAATGAACCGTTGCGATGCGTTTAAATCCACTCAGACCTGACTAGTCAGGTGGGGACCATGTGATAGAAACCACGGTCTCAGTCAGGGACAGTCCCCGTTCTAAGAGATTAAGGTCAGAAGGATTAGGTGATCGCTGACGTGAGCCGCAGCAAGACCCGCCGGGATTGAACATAGGGCCGGAGCCCATCGAACTCAAGAGGCAGTGCGGACAAAGTCGTAAAAGTGTCGTGAGACGCTCAATCTTGACTTCCCTCGCCCGCTTCGTCATACACGCGCCACTGTCATTGGGGAGTAGCCGACGCCCGCGCATTCATTCGCGCAAGGGCGCCGCCAGCGTCAACACACTTGGACCCGCAGGTCCATGGCGCAGGCATCAGCAGGCAAGACCTTTGGTCAGGAATACGACGCCTTGCCGGGCGAGCCGTATTTCTGCGCCAATTGGTTCAAACGCTTGCCCGGCCCAGGACGACCATGATCCTCACCCTCAGCCTGTTCCTTGGATCGGCGATCGCCATCTATCTGGCATGCGAGTATTTCGTAAACGGCATCGAATGGTGCGGCCAGCACCTCAGGCTCGGCGCGACCGCCGTCGGCAGCGTGCTGGCAGCATTTGGCACCGCCCTGCCGGAATCGGCGGTCACCTTCACCGCCGTTGTCTTCGGCCAGACACCCGAACAGAAAGACATCGGCGTCGGCGCCGCCATGGGCGGTCCGCTGGTGCTGGCGACCATTGCTTACGGCATTGTCGGCCTGACCTGGTGGCTCAACCGCGGCCGCCTCAAGACATCGGGGCACATTATCGACGCCGACGGCCGGGCCCTGGCCAAGGATCAGCTGGCCTTCCTGTGTCTCTTCGTCGTCAAGGTGGCGCTGGGTCTGATCGCCTTTGCCTGGAAGCCCTGGCTGGGCGTCATGTTCCTGGCCGCCTATGCCTTTTACGTGTGGCGCGAAATCCGGTCGGGGCAGGATGGCGCCGAAACCGAAGGCCTGGAACCACTGAAGCTCAGGCCATCAAAGCCGGGTATGACATGGGCCGTGCTTCAGGTGGGCCTCGCGCTGCTGGTCATCGCCGGAGCCTCGCACCTCTTCGTCAGCCAGCTTGACGCCATAGGCACGTTCGCCGGGCTGTCCCCTCATCTGACCGCCCTGCTGTTGAGCCCGGTCGCGACGGAGCTGCCGGAAACCATGAACGCCATCATCTGGGTGCGTCAGGGCAAGGCCAAACTGGCCCTCGCCAATATTTCCGGCGCCATGATGATCCAGGCGAGCATCCCTTCGGCGCTTGGCCTGTTCTTCACGCCATGGCGGTTCGACACGACCCTATTTGTATCGGGACTGGTCACCGGACTGGCGATGATCGTCATGCTGGTCGTGTTTCGGCGTGGCCGGATGGACGCCCGGGCGCTGGCCGCCGTAGGGCTGCTCTACAGCCTTTTCGTCGGCTGGCTGGTTCTTGGTTGATGGCCAGACTTTGAACTGCATGGCGTCTTATCCCCAATCGTCCAAGGCTACGCCCTCGACATTGACGAGGCTGTCTTCGAAGTCGACCAGAATGTCGCAGTATTCGGTGGGCGTCAGACGCAGATGCTTCATTTTGCCGCCCATGCGATACGACCAGAACGAGCCGATGTGGCCCAGCACGCCCATGCACTCGCCCAGACCGAAGAACATCGACGGGCCGTCAAGCAGAAATTTACGGAACGGCGCGGGATCCTGGCCTTCGATCAGCGCCTTGTAGGCGTTATCATAGACGTCCAGCGTCCGGCGGGTGTTGAGGATGGCGGTGATGATCTGCTTCGACAGACGAGTCGGCGCCGTCCTCAGATAATCCCGGGTCCCTTCGTCGGCAGGGCCGAGCGGACGATATTCCGACAACCCCTTTACGACACGGCCGATTTCCGCCTGCAACGCAGTCTGACGCCACTTGAAGTACAGGAAGCCCCGCCACGAGAACATGCCTTCGGCGAACTCTTCCGTGCTCATGCGGAAGGTCTGGCGCAGAGGCTCGAGGTCGGCGTCGAGATTGTTGGCGAGAATCTTGGAGGTCAGCTTGATCGCCGCAACCTCCATGCCCTCACCGCACGCCGCAAGGACCAGCCGGCGGATTTCCTCGTTGGTAAAGGTCGCCATATCTTCCAGGTCGCGCGGCGAAATCTTCAGATAACAGGCCGCCGGCCGGAAATCGAAACGCGCCAGATGTTCGCGAACCAGAAAGGGATCGAGCGACGGAATGTCGTCAAGATGCCTCAGCAGCTGGACGTCCAGGCTGGCATTGGGGTTTTCAACGTTGAAATAGGAACGCGCGAACGCGTCGAAGCCGATCTGGTTGACGAAGATCGACCGGCCGCCCAGGCGCAGGTCGTTGGCGTCGAACGGCAGGATAACCTTGGTGACGGTACGGCGAGGCTTGCTGAACAAGTCGCGTTCGTTGGCCCGCAGCGTGTGCTTGATCAGCAGGGCGCGGTTGAGCGTCGAGTTGCGGAAGAAGGGCTGCGAAGCATATCCGTCTTCGCGCGAGCTGGTCATGGAAATCTGCGCCAGATTGAGGACGCGGCTGGTCGATGCCGTCTCGCCGAGATTGGCCAGGTTACGAATATCGCCGGTGGCGGTGTTTGCGGACTTGCCATAGGCGGCGCGGGCGTTCATCAGGACAGGGACTCCATTTCTGCCCCGCACCCTATGCGATAAGGCTTAAAAGAGCGTATGTGATACCGCCATCGACGGAAAAATAGCCATGGCAAAGGGCGACAGCTGCAAACAGGATCCCGGTGTCTTTGTGCCGGTCATCGATCGCGCCGCCTGCGAAGGCAAGGCCGATTGCGTGGTTATCTGTCCGTACGAGGTATTCGAGCTTGCATTCGTGCCCGCCGAAGACCGCGCCGGACTGGGAATGCTGGCCAAGGTCAAGGGCTTCCTGCACGGCTGGAAACAGGCCTATGCCGTTAATGCCGACGCCTGCCGCGCCTGCGGCCTGTGCGTGCAATCGTGCCCCGAGAAGGCCATCACCCTCGCACGGAAACAGACCTCCGCTTAAGATTAAAATATCCTGACAAGATATTGATTTTAAATACGATTCATTGGCATAATTGCACTCGGTCTGGCGCCCGAAGCTCACGCCCTCAGCATAAACGCCCCAGACTCTGAAACGACTCACTTTTTCGGGTCGGGCTTGCTGAGATCGGCGCCTTCCAGCACACCGGGCGTCGCGGCCTCGATCTGCTGCGGCAAAGTCGGCTCGGCGCCACGGATCGGCTTCTCTTCCATCGACCACAGAACCAGGAAGCTGACGCCCAGCCCAACGGCGCCAAGGGCAAACAATGGGCGAAATATCACCGCCGCGTCATGGACGTGTTTCAGCTGGTCCAGGATGTGAGGCGTCAGACCTCCCGCCGCGCCTTCGCCGAGCAGCTGAAAGACCTGTCCGAACAGGACGGCACCCAGTCCCGCCACGAGTATGGCGCCGCCAAGCCCGCGGAAAAAGTTCATCATTCCGGTTGCCGTGCCCATCTGGTGGCGTTCGACGACGTTCTGGATCGCCGACACGGTAACCGGAAACATGGTGCCAATGCCGACATTGGCGACCATCAGGATCCCGATATAGGTCCAGAACGGCAGGCTGCCCAGAAAGACCGCAAGCACGGCATAGACAACCGCCCCGGCGAACAGGCCGATCATAGGCGCCAGCTTGTATCTTTGGCCCTTGCCGCGCGCAATCAACCGGCCGGACAGGAGCGAACCCCCGACGATGGCCAGGCTGAGCGGCGTCAGCGCAAGGCCGGCCTGAGATGCGCCCAGTCCATAGATCAACTGAAGATACAAGGGATTGTAGACCCCGATCCCCATCAGCACACCCATCGCCAGTGTCGAGACGATGGTTGCGCGCAGGACAATGCTGTTGCCAAGCAATGACGTCGGAATCAATGGTTGATCGGCCAATTTCAGACGCAAGGCGAAGCCCAGCCAGAACAGGATCGAGATCAGGTAAAGCCCCCAGACGGGCAGGCCCGCGACGGAGCCGCCGTGCGTGTTCAGCGCGATTAGCAAGGCGACAGCCGCGATCGCCATCAGGCCGGCGCCCAGGAGATCGAGCTTATGGGGCCGCTCATAGCGCGGCAGTTTGGCCAGGCCACGATAGACAATCCAGAGCGCGATCAGACCGATGGGCAGGTTCACCCAGAAGATCGACGCCCAGCCGAGGTTTTCCGCCATGACGCCGCCCAGCACAGGTCCGCCAAGGCTGGAGGTCGTGAAGACGGCGGCGAAATAGCCCTGGAACTTTCCGCGCTCATGCAACGGCACGATATCGGCGATGACGGTCTGGACCAGCGACATCAGTCCGCCGCCGCCCAGCCCCTGGATGGCGCGGGCGGCGATCAGGACCCACATATTGCCTGCCAGCCCGCACAGGGCGGAACCGGCCAGGAAAATGACAATGGCGGTGATGATCGTCGTTCGCCGGCCGATAATATCGGCCAGCTTGCCATACAGAGGCGTCACGACAGTCGAGGACAGAAGGTAGGTGGTGACGATCCAAGGCAGGTGTTCGATGTCGCCGAGTTCGCGGCCAATGGTCGGCATGGCGGTCGACACGATGGTCTGGTCGATGGCGGCCAGCAGCATGACCATCATCAGGCCGATGATGATGCCGCGCATCTCCTTGGGTGCGATGGCGGGCGCCGTTGCGGTCATGGGATGTCCTTCCGCAGTCGTGCTAGCGCCGTCACTATAAAGTTTGAATACTTGCCTTCCCAAATCGATTGATTTTGGTAAGGCGGAAGAAGCTTTACGCCACGCCGAGCAGCCTCTCCAGCCTTGCGGCGGCATCGGAGATCGCAAAGGCCGCCTTACGCTCCATTTCGTGCACACCGGCATTGATGCGGGCATTGACAGAGGTTGCGTCGTTGACCTGGCTGCGCAGGTCCTGCATCTCGTCGATCATCAGAAGCGCCGCCATCAGGAACAGCCGGACTTCACCGATCGAGCCCACGTCCGAAACCACCATGCCGACATGTTCGTCGAACACCCGTGCCAGTTCCTGAACCCGGGCCTCCTGTCCGTCGGCGCAGCCGATCGTATAGGGCTTTCCGTTGACCTTGACAGTGACCTCAGCCATTACGCCGCCTCGTCGCGCAGGAGGATGCGGATATTGGCGGCGGCAGCGCCCAGCGCTTCGAATGCGTCATTGGCGGCGGCGGCCAGCTGATCCTTTTCGGTCCGCACGTTTTCCAGTTCCTGCAGGATACGGCTCACATCCTCGCTGGTCTGAGTGGGCGGCGGTGTATAGTCCGGCAGGGGCTCACCGTTGTTCAGCGCCTGAACACGTGCTTCCAGAGCCGCCAGCGCGCGGTCGAGGCGATCCACCGCCATGCTCAACGACCCGCCGAACTGGCCTGTCGATTGTGGATTTTCCATTCAGCGCTCCCGATCAAGAGACAATTTTGCTGCTGACTGGCCATTCCCCCCTACCCTAATGTGGACGCTTCGGGTAAAGGCGAGACCAATCAACGAATCCTTAATAGATTAATCGAGACTCACCCATGCCTACAAGCCCCTCTGAATCGACGGCGAAACCATCCGGTGTCCTGATGGCCGACGCCATTCGGATTCTGTCGATGGAGGCGGTGCATCGCGCCAAGTCCGGTCACCAGGGTATGCCGATGGGTATGTCGGACGTGGCGACCGTGCTGTGGACGAAGTTCCTGCGCTTCGACCCGAAAAAGCCCGACTGGGCCGACCGCGACCGCTTCGTCCTGTCGGCGGGCCATGGCTCGATGCTGCTCTATTCGCTGCTGCACCTGACGGGCTTCAAGTCGGTCAGCATGGAAGACATCAAGAACTTCCGCCAGTGGGGCTCGACCACGCCGGGCCACCCGGAATACGGCCACACACCGGGCGTCGAATGCACCACGGGACCGCTTGGCCAGGGC
Organism: uncultured Asticcacaulis sp.; assembly: GCA_946480525.1. The sequence goes on from CAMLLA010000086.1 coordinate 9,335, forward strand.
CTGGCGACCGCCGTCGGCATGGCCATGGCCGAGCGTCACCTCAATGCGCAATTCGGTGACGACCTGATCAACCACCGCACCTGGGTCATCGCCGGCGACGGCTGCCTGATGGAAGGCGTCAGCCACGAAGCCATATCGCTGGCCGGACGCCTGGCGCTCAAGAACCTGATCGTCCTGTGGGACGATAACAATGTCACCATCGACGGCTGGGCGACGCTGGCCGAAACCGGCGACCAACTGGCGCGCTTCAAGGCCGCCGGCTGGGCCGTCAAGTCGGTCGACGGCCATGACCACGCCAAGCTTGCCGCCGTCATGCGCTGGGCGACCAAGCAGGACCGTCCGGTCATGATCGCGTGCCGCACCAAGGTCTCCAAGGGCGCGGGCAAGCTGGAAGGCGACAAGCACGGCCACGGCTACAACCTGTTCGACGACGAGATCAAGGCGGCGCGCGAACATATGGACTGGCTGCACGAGCCATTCACCCTGCCCGACAACGTCAAGAACGCCTGGCTGTCGGTCGGCCGCAAGGCCAGCCGCGTGCGTAAAGCCTGGGAAGACGCCGCCAAGGCCAATCCGAAGTTCGCCGAACTGAATGCCGTCATGTCCGGCAAACTGCCGGACAATGCCTTCGAAGCGCTCGACGCCCACATCAAGGCCTCGATCGAGACGCCGGTGGCCGATGCCACGCGTTCGTGCTCGGGCAAGGCGCTGGCGGCGCTGGTGCCGTCGATCTCGACACTTGTTGGTGGTTCGGCCGACCTGACGGGCTCGGTCAATACCTTCGTCAAGGGCATGGAAGCCTTCGACACCACGGGCTATACCGGCCGCTACGTCCACTACGGCGTGCGCGAATTCGGCATGGCGGCAGCCATGAACGGCATGGCGCTGCACGGTGGCGTCATCCCCTACGCCGGCACCTTCTTCGTCTTCTCGGATTATGGCCGCCCGGCCATTCGTCTCGGCGCGCTGATGGGCGCCAAGGTCGTCCACGTTATGACGCACGACTCGATCGGCGTTGGCGAAGATGGCCCAACCCACCAGCCGGTCGAGCAACTGGCCTCGTTCCGCGCCATGCCGGGCCTGAACCTGTTCCGCCCGGCCGACATGGTCGAAGCCGCCGAAAGCTGGAAAGCCGCGCTGAAGGCCGATGGTCCATCGATGATCGTCCTGTCGCGCCAAAAGGTCCCGGCCGTCCGCACGCAAGCCGGCGACCTGGTCGAAAAGGGTGCCTATGAACTGAGCGCGGCCTCGGCCGATGCCAAGGTCACCCTGTTCGCCTCGGGCACCGAAGTGTCGCTGGCCGTCGCCGCCCAGAAGCAGCTCGAAGCCGACGGCATCCCGACCCGCGTCGTCTCGACTCCGTCGTGGAACCTGTTCGACCAGCAGCCCAAGGCCTATCGCCAATCGGTCATCGGCAAGGCCAAGGTCCGCATCGCCATCGAAGCCGCCGGCCCCCTTGGCTGGGAAAAGTTCATCGGCGATACCGGCACCTTTGTCGGCATGAAGGGCTTCGGCGCCTCGGCGCCTGCGGATCGCCTCTACAAGGAATTCGGCATCACGGCCGAGGCGGTGGTTGCCGCCGCCAAGGCCGCGCTGTAATCCTGTCTCCATCCGGCCAAGCATTTCCGGCGAAGTGGCCACCGGTTCGCCGCCAGAAATGCGACAAAACAAAAGCTGGAGTGGAGACAGACATGCTGCGATCGTTTCTTCTGACCTGCGCAATGGCCGTCATGCCCATGACGGCCATTTCCGCGACGCCGCCCTCCCTGGCCGGTTTCGACGACGCCGTGCACCACTGGCAGAACCGGCACGGCAGCAACTATGCGCGCTATGCGCCTGACGATGTGACGGCGATCGCGGACAACATCCTGCTGCTCCAGCACGACAACGGCGGGTGGATCGAAAACCGCGATCCGGCACGTATCCTGAACACAGAGGAGAAGACCGCCGCGCTGGCGGAAAAGGCGTCGCCGGACTTTTCCTTCGACAATCGCAATATCTACACCCAGGTCGTCTATCTGATGGCGGCGTATGAGCGGACGGGCCGAAAGGACTATCGCGAGGCCGCGCTAAAAGGCCTGGACCTGATCCTCTCGCAGCAGATGAGCGCGTGCGGCGGCTGGCCGCATACGGTTCCCGCCAGGCAGTCCTACCACCCCAAGCTGACCATCGCCGACGAAGTGACGTCCGGCAATCTGCACCTGCTGCGTCAGATCAAGCAAAACGCCTATCCCTTTGCATCCATTGACGAAACGCGCCGAAAGCAAAGTTCCGATTCGGTTGCCAGAGGCGAAGCCTGCCTGTTGAGACTTCAGGTGAAGCAGAAGGGCCAACTGACCGGCTGGGCGGGACAATATGATCCGGTGACGTTTGCGCCATCCGGCGGTCGCAGCTTCGAATTGCCCGCTACCGTGTCGCAGGAAACGGTCGAGGTCCTGCGCTATCTGATGACGATTCCCGACCCGTCGCCAGAGGTCATCGCCAGTATCGAAGGCTCCGTTGCCTGGCTTAAGCGATCGCAGATCGACGGGCTGCGGCTTGAGACCTTCCCCCTGCCCGCGCCGGTCAAATACGATTATCATACGGCCACGACGGATCGCAGGCTGGTGCCCGATCCGTCCGCGCCGCCGCTATGGGCCCGGTTTTATGACCTCAGCGACAACACTGTCGTACTCGCCAACCGCGATGGAAAACGTGTGACGTCCTATTCTGACATCCACCCGGAACGCCGGTCTGGCTATTCATGGTACGGCGAATGGCCGGCCCATATCATCAATGTTGAATATCCACGCTGGAAGGCGAAGCGCTAACCCCCGAGAAGCCAAGCGTTCAGGCGAAGAAAACGTCGCGGCGACGGCGGTCGCACGGCTCTCAACGAGCGAAGCGTTAGAGCAAAGAAAAAGTCGCGGCGACGGCGGTCGCACGGCTCTCAACGAGCGAAGCGTTAGAGCAAAGAA
>CAMLLA010000087.1 GCA_946480525.1 uncultured Asticcacaulis sp.
GCCGTAGGTGCACCAACCGAGCGCCAGTTCGGACAGGTCGCCGGTGCCGACGACAAACCCCTTTTTCTCGCCCGCCAGCCGGAACAGGAAGTCGGTGCGCAGGCCCGCCTGCACATTTTCGAAATTGACGTCGTAAACCTTCTCACCCCGGGCAAAGGGATGGCCGATATCCATCAGCATGCGTTTGGCCGCCGGTCGGATGTCGATTGTCTCCGCACTTATCCCCAGCGCCTTCATAAGACGCAGGGCATCGTTCTTCGAGCCCGTCGTCGTCCCGAAACCCGGCATGGTGTAACCATGGATGTTGGTGCGCGGCAGCCCTAAGCGGTCGAAGGCCTTGCAGGCGACGATGACGGCGTGCGTCGAGTCGAGCCCGCCTGAAATGCCGATGACGACATCCTTTGTGCCGGTGCTTTCCAGCCGCTGCATCAGGCCGTGAACCTGGATGTTGAAAGCCTCGTAGCAGTCCTCGTCCAGCCGCTCCAGTTCGACCGGCACGAACGGGAAGCGCGGCACGTTGCGATGAAAATCCGTCAGGCCATGCGGTTCGCAGGCGAACAGTAGGGGACGCGGCACCACATCCTCGCCTTTGCGCGCATCATTGAATGTCCCGGTCCTGAGGCGCTCCGAGGCAATGCGTTCGACGTCGACATCCGCCAGTGTCACAGTGCCGGAATGGAAGCGCTCGCCTTCGGCCAACAGATCGCCCATCTCATAGATCAGCGACTGGCCGTCCCAGGCCAGATCCGTGGTCGACTCACCCGGCCCGGCCGCCGTAAAGGCATAGGCGCACATCAGCCGTTCCGAGATTGCCGCGCACAGGCGCTTGCGCGTCCGTGATTTGCCGACCGTCACCGGCGATGCTGACAGGTTGACCACAATATGCGCGCCGGACAGCGCCAGCCGCGTCGACGGTGTCACCGGCGACCACATGTCTTCGCAGATTTCGACACCGAAGCGAAAGGCTTCGAAACCCGCCGCCTGGAAGACCAGGTCGACGCCGACCGCAGTCGCCTGCTGGTTCAGGGTAACGAAGCTTGTCTTCAGGTCGAACGCCGTTGCAAACCAGCGCTTTTCGTAGAATTCGCGGTAGTTGGGCAAGAAGGATTTCGGCACCACGCCCAGCGCCCGACCGCGATGGATGACGATGGCGCAATTATAGACGGCTTCCAGAATCCGTAACGGCGCTCCGACAACCAGAACCGTGCGGATATGGGTCGACTCCCGGATCAGATCATCAAGCGCCCTTTTCGCCGCGTCGATTACCAATTCCTGCATAAACAGGTCGTCCAGCGAATAGCCTGTCAGGCTGAGTTCCGGAAACACCACCAGGTCGGCCCCGGCCCTTTCAGCGCTTCTCGCCAGATCGAGATGCTCAGCGAGGTTGGCCATCGGATCCGCGATATGCACCTTGGGCGTTACGCAAGCGACCCGAACAAAGCCATGCGATGCAGGGGATGCGAAATTTTTTGCGGAATTGGGCATATGTCTGGCTTTCAAAAATCAATTCTCGACATTTCTAAAAGAAAATATGCAATCAATCGCATAAAAAATCGGAAAAGACGGGGGAAAATCCACTTGGTGAAAAAACAGCAAGACAAATTAGCAAAATAAGTTGCAATAGAAATTATATACAGAAAGCCCAGCCTGCTGCCCCTCGCAACTTATGCTTTTTTAGACCCCCCACCTCTGTTAAGGAGGCCCGTATGAGCGTTACCCTTGCCGATATCCAGGCCGCCGCAAGCCGTATCGACGGCCACGTCGTCCGCACGCCCTGCACCTTCTCGCAGCGGCTGACCGATGCGACCGGCGTTCAACTGTGGCTCAAGGGAGAAAACCAGCAATATACCTCGACCTTCAAGGAACGCGGCGCGCTCAATAAACTGCTGCAATTGAACGACGCCGAACGGGCGCGCGGTGTTTATACGGCGTCGGCCGGCAACCATGCGCAGGGCCTGGCCTACCACGCCCAGCGCCTGGGGATTCCCGCCACTATCGTCATGCCAAAAGGCACGCCCTTCGTTAAGATGCAAAAGACGCAGGGGTTCGGCGCGCGCGTCGTCATCGAAGGCCAGACCTATGACGAGGCCTCCGCGCACGCCATCACCCTGTGCGAAAAAGCCGGCGGCGTCTATGTTCACGCCTTTGACGACCGCGATGTGCTGACCGGGCAGGGCACCATTGCCATCGAAATGCTTGAGCAAGCCCCGGAAATCGACACTCTGGTCGTGCCGATCGGCGGCGGCGGGCTGATCGCCGGCATCGCCATCGCCGCCAAGGCAATCAAGCCGTCGATCGAAATCATCGGCGTCGAAGCCGCCATGTTCCCGTCCTTCCATGCCCGCCGGAATGGGCTTAGCCTTCCGGCCGGCGGATCGACCATAGCCGAAGGCATTGCGGTGAAAGGCGTCGGCGACATCCCATTTGAAATCGCCAATCCTTTGGTTGACGATGTGCTGATCATCGACGAAGCCGATTTCGAACGCGCGGTCGCATCCTTTATCAATATCGAAAAGACGGTAACCGAAGGCGCCGGCGCCGCCGGCCTCGCCGCTGTCATGCGCTTCCCCCACCGCTTCCACGGCCGCAAGGCAGGTCTGGTCCTGTGCGGCGGCAATATCGACCTGCGCCTGCTGGCCAGCGTGTTGCAACGTGAGTTGGTCCGCGAAAAACGGCTTGTCACCTACCGCATCCTGGGCGACGATCGGCCCGGCATGCTGTCGCTTATGGCGGCCGCCATCGCCAGCAAAGGGGGCAATATCGTCGATGTCGCGCACAACCGTCTCGTCCTCGATGTCCCCGCCAAGGGCGCCGAGTTCGACATCATGGTCGAAACGCAAGGTCCCGCCCACGCCTTTGAAATCGCCGAAGCCCTAAGGAGCACAGGTTATGCGGTCCGCATGGATTAAAACGACAGGTCTGTTCCTGGCGCTCATGGCGCCCGCCGCCATGGCCCAGACTGCCGAAGAAAACCTTAAAACCGGCCAGGACTTCCTGGCCAAGGTCGAAAAGCAGCCAGGCGTTGTCAAGCTGCCGTCAGGCGTCATGTACCGTGTCATTTCGCGCTCGAAAAACCCTGGTGCACAGCCGACCGTCCAGGACGTCGTGACCCTCCATTACGAAGGCAAGCTGATCAACGGCAGCGTCTTCGATTCGTCCTACGCCCGCAACGAACCAGCCACCTTTCCGCTGGGACGTCTGGTGCCGGCGTGGCAGCAGGCGATCCCACAGATGCATGTCGGCGACGAAATCATACTCTATACGCCGCCGTCCGAAGCCTATGGCGAGCGCGACCTGAGCCCCGATATTCCTCCCAACTCGACGCTCATTTTCCGCGTCCGTCTCTTCAGCATCGGTCAGCAGTAATATGAGCCGTAAATGTTTCTCCCTGACCGCCGCAGCCATGGCTTTGGCTCTCACCGGATGCGGTGAATCGATGGATAAGATCGAACAGGAAATGGCCGCGCGCGAAGCGTCGCAAGCTTCGATCGCCGCGGTTAACCTGGCTGACGGTGAAAAGTTCCTGGCCGAGCATGCCAAGGAGCCCGGCATGATCGTCCTGCCGTCGGGCGTCATGTACAAGATTATCTCGCGCGCTGCTTCGCCCGGCCCGCAGCCCAAGGCCAGCGATACCGTGACAATCAATTACGAAGGCAAGCTCCTGAACGGCCACGTCTTCGACTCGTCCTACGCCCGCAATGAGCCTGCGACCTTCCCCCTCGGCCGCCTGGTGCCTGCGTGGCAAGAAGTTATTCCGTTGCTGAAGACCGGCGACGAGATCATCATGTACTCGCCACCGAGCCAGGCCTATGGCGAGGCCGACATGGGTGAAATCCCACCGAACTCGACGCTGATTTTTCGTATTCAGCTGCTAGATGTGCAGGGCAAGTAGTCAGCGGATCCGCACCGGCGTCGCCTTGAACGCCGGTGTTTTGCTACGCGGATCGACGTGGGTGCCGGTCAGCACATTGGCTTCCGGGAAGTAGGCCAGAACGCCACCTCGCGCGACGTCGAAGGCGTGCACCTTCACGTTTTCCATCACGCCGTGGTCGGATTCAATTGTTGCCATATCGCCGTCGTTAATCCCACGCGCCAGCATGTCTTCGGCATTCATCATGATGCTCCAGCGGCCGATCTTGCCGCGATAGCTGTCGATGCGCTCGTAGATGATGGTGTTGAACTGGCCTTCCGAGCGGATCGTGCTGAGCAGCAGTTCCGTCTCTGGGCGCGACGGCAGCGGCCGGACGACAAAGTGCGCCTTACCGGACGGCGTATGAAAGTCAGGCGTGTGCAGCAGACGGCCACGCACGTGGAATTCCTGCCGCGCAACATCGATATCGGCCAGTTCCTCCATACCCGGCACGATGCGCGCGATGGCTTCGCGGATGGTGCGATGCTGTTTGAAAGCCTGAAAGTCGATCGGCGTTTCCAGCATCCGTGTAGCCAGATCACACAGGATATCGCTTTCCGGCCGCACAGTCCCTAAGCGCCTTATGCCGCCATCGGACACGCGGACAAAGTTGAACATCGATTCCTGGGTCGTCGGCTGCCATTCCTCGTCGCGGGCCGTCACTGGCAGGATCAGCACTTCGCCGTCGCCCAAACCGTTGACGTGGCCGCGATTGAGCGTCGTCGTCAGATAGAGCTTGAAACCGATGCGCTCAAAAGCCTCACCCGCAAACCGGCTGTCCGGATTGGCTTCAAAGAGATTGCCGCCCATCATCATGGCCGCGTCGATGCCGTCAGCATGCGCCGCCTGCATGCAGGCCATGGTGTCCATGCCGCCGCCTTTCGGAAGCGTAACACCGAAGGCCTCTTCCATGCGTTTCAGAACTTCGGCGGCCAGCACGGGCTTGACGCCGATGGTGCCGATGCCCTGGACATTCGAATGCCCGCGCAGGGGCAGTAATCCCGCGCCCGGCCGGCCGATCTGGCCGCGCAGCAAGGCCAGGTTGGCGATATATTCGACATTGTCGCTGCCGTTCAGGTGATGGGTAATCCCCATGCCCCAGGCGATGACAGCATTCCTGGCCTTTGAATAGAGCGCAGCCACCCGCGCGATGTCGGTTTGCGTCAGCCCGGTCCGCGCCTCGATCTCGGGCCACGGCAATGCCGCGATATCGTCACGGAAGGCATGAAACTCGAGCGTATGTCCGGCGATGAAGCCGTCATCCTGCGCGCCGGCCTCCAGCACTGCCTTAGCCAATCCTTTCAACAACGCCAGATCGGAACCGATGCGCGGCTGCAGATAGTCCGAAGCAATATAGTCGCCGCCCTTCAGCATCGACTTCGGGCTTTTGGGAATGGCAAAGCGGACCAGACCGGGCTCCTTCGCCGGGTTTAGGATAACGACCTCACCGCCGCGATCGCGCACGCCTTTCAGCTTATGGATAAAGCGCGGATGGTTGGATGACGGGTTGGCGCCGATAACCAGGACGAAGTCACAGCGGTCGAGATCTTCCAGTTCGACCGTCGATGTACCCGTGCCGATGGTCGTGCCAAGGCCGACGCCGGTCGCCTGATGGCAATAGTAGGAGCAGTTGTTGACATTGTTGGTGCCGTAGGCGCGCGCCAGCAATTGCAGCACGAAGCCGGCCTCGTTCGACGACCGGCCCGACGAATAGAAGAAACTGCGCTCGGGCTGCGTCGCCCTGAACCGCGCCCCCGCAAGATCGAGAGCGGCCTCCCAGTCGATGGGTCCGAAACGGTCCGCGCCCACAGGCTTATAGATTGGGAAGGCCAACCGCCCGAGATGCTCCAGCTCGTGGCCGTCCAGCTCCTGAAGGTCCGTCAGCTTGTGGGTCAGGACCTCAAGCGGAATACCTAGCTGGATGTCGGTCGACTGCGCCTGGATCGACTTGTTGCACACCGACGGAAAATCGCCGGCTTCGTTGGTCATCCCGCCCTTCTGACCCCCCATGCCCAGCCCGCACGCCTTGCAGGTATTTTTTGCGGTCAGCGCCTTGGCGGTGTTATCGAGCCCGATGCGCGTCGCCGTCTGAAGGGCATAGAGCACCTTTTTGGCACCGCCGCCGACGATAGGTTTGCTGGAATGTCCGGACACGTCACTCGCCTGTTTTTAGTATTAGAAAATGAACGCCCTGCCCGGTCAATACAAACTACTTCAATCCTGCCGCAACAGCTCCACTGATCACCTTGTTGACGGCCATCTGGGTCTGAAGCGCGGCATCATTCGCAGCGACCGCCGCGACGATACCTGTCTTCGGGTTGAACTGGACCTCGGCGTACCACAGGGTATTTGAGCCATTGTGCCACAGCGTGCCGTCGCCCTTGACCATCCAGCCGAGCGCGTAGTCACCACCATACGGCGGTGTATGCAGCCTCGCCCAGCTGTCGGGCCTGAGATAGTTCCCCGGCTGATCGCGGTGCGCCGCCAGATAGGTCAGCATATCGCCGACCGACATATGCACGCGGCCTGCAGGCCCAAGCGCCGTCGGATTGTCGTTTAAAGCGCCTGGCCCGACCTTGGCCGGCACACGGCGCTCGCCTTGCAGGCTGTGACCGAGCGGCTGATCGACCTTGCCTATCGCACCGGGTGCACCGAAGCCGGCACTCTTGATCCCGAGAGGCAGAAACAATTCGGCCTGGATCAATGTTTCCCACGGCTTGCCTGTCACGGCCTCCAGCATGGCGCCAGCGACAATAAAACCGTTATTGCTATAGATCATCTGCTCCGCCAGACCGGCGGCCGGCTTCTGATCGAGCGCCGCCAGCGCATAGCGCAGCCGTTCGGCACGCGCATCGACCAAGGGATCGCGCGTGTAGATCCGATAAGGTCGGGCGACGGCGGCTCGGCGGCCCGCAACGGAAAACCAAACAGGCTGGCGGCCAGAATCAGGCCTCCGGCGGTCGTGCGGCGGGTCACGGTCATGGCGTCTCTCCCTCTCGACGCAACAGTAGCGAGAGATCGAGACGCATTACAAGTGAACTTTAGATAATGCTCAGCCCTTGATGCGCTTGATCAGAGCCGCCGTCGACGGGTCATGATCAGCCGGTTCAGCCGCAGCGAAATCCTTGAGGACGGCGGTGGCCAGGGTCTTGCCCAGTTCCACGCCCCACTGGTCGAAACTGTTCAGGCCCATGACGATGCCTTCGGCGAAGGTCTTGTGCTCGTACAGCGCCAGCAGCGCCCCGAGCGTTTCCGGCGTCAGGGCGTCGAGCAGGACCAGGGTGGACGGCTTGTTGCCCGGACAGACCTTCTGCGGCGCGATCTGGGCGGTCTTGGCGTCATCGAACCCAAGGCTGCGGCATTCGGCTTCGGAGGTCTCCATCGACTTGCCGACCATGAAGGCTTCGCCTTGGGCGATCACGTTCGACAAAAGCTTCTTCTGCATGTCGTCGGACGCTTCCGGATTCGACTGGACGGCGATCAGTTCCAGCGGCACGACGTCCTCGGACTGGTGCAGCATCTGGAAGAAGGCGTGCTGGGCATTGGTGCCTTCGTCGCCGAAGACGACTGGCGACGTCTTCATGTCGAGCAGGTCGCCGTGCGGCGAGGTGCGCTTGCCATTCGATTCCATTTCCAGCTGTTGCAGGAAGGCAGCCAGGCGGCGCAGGCGGTGGACGTACGGAATGACAGCGCGGCTGGGGCGATCGAGGCCGATACGGTTATAGACCTGGGCGGCCGCCAGCAGGACAGGCGCGTTCTTGTCAAAGGGCGCAGTCAGGAAATGCTGGTCCATCTGGCGGGCGCCCGCCAGCAGGCGCTCATAGATATCGTAGCCGAGCGCAATGATGACCGACAGCGACACGGCCGACCACAGCGAATAACGGCCACCGACCCAGTCCTTGAAACCGAAGACCCGGTCGGGCGCGATACCGTAGGCACCCGTCTTGTCCGGCGCGGCCGACACGGCGGCCAGATGCTTTTTCGCACCCTCTTCGCCGAGCCCCTTCACCAGCCAGTCGCGGGCGGCGAGGAAGTTGGCCAGGGTTTCCTGCGTCGTAAAGGTCTTGGAAACAGCGATGACCAGGGTCTCGGCCGGATCGAGGCCGGCCACGGCCAGGGCCAGCTCCGAGCCATCGACATTGGCGACGAAGCGGATATCGATCTGGGGGTTCAGCGCCGTCAGGCCCTGGAAGACCAGGCGCGGGCCGAGGTCGGAGCCACCGATACCGATATGAATGATGGTCTTGAATGGCTTGCCTGTCGAGCCGGTGATCGAACCGGAACGGATGGCGCCGGCGTAATCGCGCATGGCGTCGCGCGCCGACTTGACATCGTGGGCGATCTCATCGCCGCGCAGGCGCTTGTTTTCCGCATCGTTGTCACGAAGTGCGACGTGCAGGACGGCGCGGTCTTCCGAGACGTTGATCGCCTTGCCGGTCCACATCTTTTCGCGCGCTTCGCTGAGGCCCGACTTTTCGAACAGTTCGATGGCGCGGTTGAAGCCGGACTTCGACCAGCTTTGTTTGGAGACATCGACGTAGAGACCACAGACATCGAGGCTCATGCGCGAGAGGCGGTCTGGGTCGGTGCGGAACTGATCGACGATGCGGGCGTTGGAATCGACAAAGGCCTGAGTCTTGAGGGCGTCGAGGGCAGTGCTGGTCATGCGGACATCCTGAAATTTGAGGGGGCGCCCGATCCTTAGCCGCGACGGGCAATCGTCATGGGGTTCCATGTCAAAACTTTCGCCAGCCGTAAAGCGCTGATTCGGCGCATTCCCTGAATTTTTTTGCGGTCGCGAAGAATTGGTCCCATGCCGGCAAAGGCATCACTCATAGCGCGCCAGACCAAGCCGCCCTTGCCTTTCAGCACGTCTTTGACGGCGCCAAGGCATGTGACCACCACGTGGACCGGCAGGGTGAAAATGAGCAGGCCAAGGGGCATGTTTTTGGCGTAGAGCCAGATGCGATTGCGATAGCCGTGATAGAGGGCGAAGTCCGAACGCACACCTGAGGCTGCCGATCCGATATGGCGGATGCGCGCTTCGGGAACCAGGCGACAGTTGTGGCCGAGAAGCCGGGCGCGGAAGCCAAGGTCGGCATCTTCGCAATAACAGAAGAACCGTTCGTCGAAGCCGCCCAGCTGGCGATAGAGATCGGCGCGGATGACAAAGGCCGCGCCACATGGGGAGAAGGTTTCGCGCACCTCGACCTGTTGCGGCAGGGGCTGGCCGAAGCCGGAGCGGTAGGGGAAACCGAAGAAGGTCAGGCTGTCGCCAAGGCCGTCAAGCCTGGAAGGGTCATTGTCCTCGATTTGCAATGCCGTGAACATGGCGGTGTCGGGGTGGTTTTGGATGGCTTCGCGCATAGCATCAAGCCAGCCAGCTTCGGCGAAAGCATCGGGATTGATAAAGCCCAGCCAGTCGCCTGAGGCTTGCGCGGCAGCTTGGTTATTGCCTTCGGCAAAACCTAGGTTCGCGCCATTGTCGATGATCCTGACGGCTGGGTATTCGATCCGCAGCGCATCGAGGTCCATGTTGGCCGAGCCATTGTCGGCCAGAATGACCTCGTCCGCGCCCAATGCCGTCGCCGCATCGAGACAGCGTTCGATATAGGTGCCGCTGTTGTAGCTGAGGATGATCAGGCTGAAGGTCGGTGTGTGTGTTTCTGACGGCATGACCCCTCACCCTAACCCTCTCCCCTCAAGTGGGGAGAGGGGACTAATGCTGGACCTTGGCCGCAGTGTAACCCCCTCTCCCTGCTTGCGGGGAGAGGGTTGGGGTGAGGGGCCTTTTTCAGCATACATAATCGCCTGCCCATTCTGCTCTGACAGCCTCATCAGTCTCGTCAAACAGGTGCATATCCCGCAACTCTGCGAACGCCTCTTCCGACAACACCTGCTTCAAACCCCATACCGCAGACCCTTTAACTACAGGGCTTTCATCCGTCAGACCCCTGAGTAGTGCCGCTTCAATTTCCGAATTTTGTGAAGTCTTACCGGCATTACCGAGCGCATAGTTCACATTCCGCAAGAACGACTCTCGCCCGATCCGCTTGATCGCGGATTTGCTGAACAGTACGCGGAACTCGGCATCAGTCAGCTTCGTCAACTCGGTCAGTTTCAACCCAGTAAAACCTTCCCGCGCCTGAAGCTTCATATCCTGAGCCGCAACAGCGAACTTGTTCCACGGACAGGCCGCCAGACAGTCATCGCAACCGTAAATTCGGTTGCCCATCTGGTGACGAAACCGCTCCGGCCAGGGGCCGCGCAGTTCGATCGTCAGATACGACAGGCACTTGCGCGCATCGAGCTGGTATGGCCCGACAAAGGCATCGGTCGGGCAGGCGTTGAGGCACGCCGAACACGATCCGCAGTGGTCGCGCTCAGGCCCATCGTCGCCCAGCACGCGGTCAAACAGGATGACCCCCAAGAAGAACCACGAACCCAGCTCACGTGACACAAGGTTGGTGTGCTTGCCCTGCCAGCCGAGCCCTGCCAGCTGCGCCAGAGGCTTTTCCATCAGGGGCGCCGTATCGACAAAGACCTTCAACTCGCAGCCCGTCTGGCCCACGATCCAGGTGGCCAGGGTTTTCAGCTTCTTCTTGATCAGCTCGTGATAGTCGTCGCCGTGCGCATAGACGCTTAAGTTGGCTGTCTCGGGCCGCGTCAGGCCTTCGCGCGGATCGGTATCGGGGCCATAATTATAGGCCAGGACCAGGGCGCCCTTCGCATTGTCCCACATATTGCGGGGATGGCGTCGGCGCTCGTGCGTTTCCTCCATCCACTGCATATCACCGTGGAAGCCCGCTTCGATAAAGGCCGTCAGCCGGTCGGCCGCAGCCCACACATCGGGCAGGGCCGCAAAGCGCGCGGCCGAAAAGCCGAGCGCGGAGGCCTCACGGCGGATGGCTTCAGCCAAATCTGTACGCAGTTCAAAGGGAGCGCCCATCGGGCTTAAAAATCCAGCTCCCGGTAATGCGCCGATGCCGGCACACCCGGCATCTTGTCGTTCAGCAGCGGCCGGAAGCAGGGCCGCGACTTGATGACCATGTACCACGTCTTGAGCGCCGGGTAACGCGACCAGTTGATCTCATCCAGATAGTCGAGCACGCTCAGCTGACCGGCAGCAGCGAAATCGGCATAGGACAGCGAATGGCCAGCCAGCCAGTTACGCACCTGAAGCAGGCTTTCGAAATAGCGCAGATGGTCCTTCAAAGCCTCGCGGCCGGCGCGCATCGAAGCAATATCCGGCGCGCCGCGTCCCATCAGCCGCTTTTCCATCTTTTCGTGCAGCAGCAGCGCATTGACCTCATAATCGAACTTGCGGTCGAACCAGCCGACCAGCCGCCGCGCCTCGGCACGTTCGTTGACATTGGATGGCCACAGCGCCGGCTCTTTGTAACACTCGTCAAGGTGCTCGAGGATGGCACGGTCTTCACACACCTTGTGCGTCTGGCCAATAGATCCAGGCTCCGGCGTTTCGACCAGGATCGGCAGCAGGCCCGACGGATTGAGGCGCAGGATATTGTCGTCCGGCTCCCAGTAGCGAACATTGGTTTCCTCGAACGCCAGCCTCTTTTCGCCGAGCGCCAGACGGACGGCGCGGGAATGGGGATCGAAGGCGAAATGGTAGAGCTGGCGCGAATAGGCGGTCATCCAAGGTCCCTTTGGCGTTATCCCTGCGCCTGTTCCGAAGGCGGACTATCCTGAAACACGCCTGTATGCGGTTCGGCAAGTCCTCTCGGATCAGGATGGATGATTATATCGGCATTCGGGTAGACCTCAATGAGCCTGTTTTCCGCCGCGATGATGATCCTGTGGGCAGCATCGAGCGTCAGCCCCGGATCGAGCTCGACATGCATCTGGATCAGGACGTAGGGACCGGCCTGACGCGTGCGCAGCTCATGGACCCCAAGGATCTGATCGTCCTTCAGCGTGAGCGCGCGAATGGCCTCGACGTCGCTGTCGTCCAGCGCCCGATCCATCAGGTGGCCCGACGCCTCACGCAAAACCCCTATGGCGCCCCAGACAAACCATGCCGCCATAACAACGCCGGCAACGGCGTCAAATATGTGCAGGCCAACCGCAGCAAGGCCGACGCCGACAATGGCGACGATATTGGTCACGAAATCGGTCAGGTAGTGCATGCGGTCGCCATGCACGGCCACAGAGTTTTCCGACCGTAGCGCCCGATTCTGAAACCATACCAGTATGGCGGTCAAAACGATCGACAGGACAAGGACGGTCAAAGACAGACCGGAGGCGCGCGCCGGCTGTGGATGGGCAAAATTACGAAAACATTCCTGCAGGATGATAGCAGCAGAAGCAAAGACGAGCGCTGCCTGGAACAGGGCGCTGAAAGCTTCCGCCTTGCCGTGACC